>CAIVDK010000266.1 GCA_903904655.1 uncultured delta proteobacterium
ATAGCCCCCTCAGGTTCATATAGACTGAGGGGGTTTTTTATGGTTTGAGCAAACCGATTTTAAAACAAGCGGCTTTTTGATCTTCAACAATGACCGCTTATTTTATCATTTCTATTTCCCGGCGCCGTCCAATTCCGCTGAAGCGAGTTTGATGCATACGGCCAGCACTTCGATGGCTTTTTCCAATTCGGCAACCGGTGGCCGGGTCGGTGAAATGCGGATGTTGTCATCTTTCGGGTCCTTGCCAAAAGGAAACGTCGCGCCGGCCGGTGTGATGGCCACGCCTGCTTCTTTGCATAGAGCCACGGCTCGTTTGGCGACGGGCTTGGCCGTATCCAGGCTTATGAAATAGCCACCTTGCGGCTTGCTCCAGGTAGCCAGTCCACCAGAATCCAGTTCCTGAGACAATACTTTTTCAGCAATGTCGAATTTGGGTTTCAATAATTTGGCGTGCTCTTTCATCAGACCGACCACCCCGCCCGGATATGCACTGAGGAATTTCACATGACGCAACTGTTCCGCCTTGTTGGGACCGATAAACATCGTTCCGAAGAGCTTGGACATATACGTAAGGTTTGCGACGCTGGTTGCCATAAAACCCAGCCCGGAACTGGAGAAGGTAATTTTGGACGTTGAGCTGAAGAGGTACACCCGGTTGGGATTACCGGCTTCTTCGCAGGCGCGAAGCAGATTTTTCGGCTTTTTGGGATTATCAACCAGATGGTGAACGACATATGCGTCATCGGCGAAAATGGTAAAGTCCGGCGCGGCCGTTTTCATCGAAGCCAGCCTCGTTACCGTTTTATCGGAAACCGTATCACCGGTGGGATTGGAGTAGGTGGGGACAAAAAGGATTCCCTTCACGGCCGGATCCGCCACGGCTTTTTCGACTTCCGTCATATCAGGCCCATCCGGGGTCATTTTAACCTGGATCATTTCGAATCCCATTTCGGCAAGCAGCAGAAAATGACGGTCGTAGCCGGGCACAGTGACAATCATTTTGGGCTTGTCGATTTTGTTCCAGGGCACGGGACTTCCCACAAGGCCGCGCAGCAGCGCCCACATCAGGACCTTGGAGAGGATGAGCAGGCTGGCATTATTGCCGACCAGTGTTTCCTCCGGTTTTGCGCCTAAAATGCCGCAAAACAATTCACGAGCCTCCGGCAGGCCTAGAACGCCTCCCGGGTAATTGCGGATATCGAAACCGCTCTTGGTCATAATGTCCTTTTCCGTCACAATGTTGAGCAGGGCATTTGATAAATTAAAATTATCGTCGCCGGGCTGTCCGCGTTCGATATTCAATTTCAAACCCAGCCCCTTGAGTGATTCATAGCGCAATTGCAGGTCTTTCAAACTTTCCATATTATAGTAGAACCTCCCATGAAGTTGTTTTTCCCACCGGTATGATTCTGACCATGGTTGAGGGATTTTGTCAATCGTGGTTTTTAGTGGATTGTGGATAGTTGATAGTTCATGACTCATGGCTGATGGTTCATAGCCGCTTTTTGGCCACCAGATCGGCGAAATTTTCAAAGGAACGATTTTGCGTTTTTTTGCGTATTTTGGAAAAAAGCATCCCGGCAACAGCGGAATTAAGCTACAGAATTTTTTTGCGATCGGGTGTCATGACCTTGATACCATTTGCCAAGAACCCTTCATGAAACACAACGATGCCTTTTGGAACCTTTTCGGTGAACGGCAAGGCAAAGAAAACTTCTAGAGGAACTCCCTCGTAAATCAGTTCTGGGAAGTTCTGGAAACCAAACTGCTTATAGTAGTTCGGATGACCCACAAGAACGCAACCTTGGCCGCCCAACTTTTTCAGTAAAGACAACCCTTCACTGATAAGGAGTTTCCCAATTCCTTTTTTTTGATACTCCGGCAATACAGAAACCGGGCCGAGGCCGTACCAATCGATTGCACCGTCAGATATTGTCACCGGCGAAAAAGCAATATGACCTACCACCTGTCCATCAATCTCCGCGACCAGCGAAATAGTCAACGCATTGGCCTCACGTAGCGCATTTATTATGTATTGTTCCGTATGATGACTAATTGCAAGATTCTCGAAGGCGGCAATGGTTACTTTCGATATTGCTTCAATATCTGAACTTGTTTCATTCCTTATGATCATTTAAAGCTCCATATTTTTTGTTTTTATGACGGTTCACGAGCAGATCACCAGCGGCTGAAAGCTGTCCTGTGGATGAGCTGGTTATAAGAATCATAACCTTTCATAGACAAATCCGGGCAACAACTTTATTAGCCATGCTACCAATCTCCAGCGTCGCGTGATGTAGGCATGGGCTTTCTTTCTTTTTATTGCATCGTAGATTTGCATAGCTGCTTTGTCCGCCGGCGCAGCCCAAAAAATACCTTCTCCCTTGGCCATGTCCGTCTTGACAAAACCTGGTTGTATGTCAGTGATTGTAATTGGTAGCCCCAATTTCCTAACCTTCTGCCTAAGTCCTTCCAGATAATTGGATTCAAAAGCCTTCGACGCATTGTAAGCTGGGGACTCTCTCCCCCCACGCAGTGCGGCTATCGACGAAATACATACAAGATGTCCTGCACCCTTATTAATGAAGTGGTGAATGGCAACATTAGCAAGAGCAGCAAACCCGGTGACATTAGTCCTGATGGTTTCATGCTCCAACGGCCATTTAAGATCGTCATTTATATCTCCGATACCTGCACTTATAACAACAAGCTCTATACCGCCCATTTTTTCTATGAAGCTTGCCAGTATTCCCATTGCTGTTTCGGTATCTGCCGCATCGATTTCCTGTACAAGGAGCTGGCCCTTGATTTCGTTACGGAGTCCATTTAACAAAAGAGATCTTCTCGCCATGACACCAACTGCATAACCGTTTCCGGACAGAACCTTGGCTAACTCGCGTCCGATTCCCGAGCTGGCTCCAATCACAATTGCTTTTTTCATGGTCTTCCTTATTACGAAAAAATCAGCCGGAGCGTAGCGATCCGCTGTATTGCTTTTGGGTTTTATTTTTTTGGAAAGTACTTAACCTTGCTTATATTTTTAAAATCTGAATCCTGAGTCCATATAATGGCTTTGAATTCTTGCGCTGTTGCTAGAATGATGCTGTCCGCCATTGGAAGTTGATGCTCGAAGCTCAATCTTGAGGCCGCTATTGCCAGTGGTGCGCTTAGATCCACAACCTTTCCTTTTTGCATAGCAACGACCGCCTGCAAGGCTTCATTCTCACTGGACTCCCGCAGAATGACCTTGAAGACTTCGTATATTGTGATCACTGGAACAACAAGTAAATCCGAATCACTCAGTGGGGGAAGAAAATGCTTGGCATTAGTCTCATCGGCAAAGTATGCAAGCCAGCCGGAAGAATCTACAATATTCATACCCTATCTTCCTCTCGTTTGAATTCAGTGTTGATGCCCTTGAGAAATCCACGAAGTTCTTTAATGTCGCGTTCCGGTATAAGTTCAATACGACCGGCATATTCAACAATTTGCATTTTTTGGCCCGGACGAAGATTTAATGCCTCCCTGACGGTTTTTGGTATAACAACTTGATATTTTGGTGATACGGTTACTGATTGCATGCCAACACCTCCATCGATCTATTTTGTGCTACGATATCACGATCGATATAGTTTTGTCAATTATATTGATGCCAAAACGAAAAGCTAAGCCGGAGCTGCCCAGCGGGCAGCGATCGGTTTTAGCGCCATGTTAAGCAATAATCTTTCACATTACTTTACCGTCGTCATTAGCAACGCCAATGTTATTACTGTGCAGAAGGCGGATAGCCAGTCTCCAACTGTAGTCCATGATATTATATTTGATTACGGTGTGCCGATAAGTGAAAAACAGCCGGTGCTAACGCCGCATGTCGACCACATTTCGAAATCAGTCTTACCTTTCGGATAGCGTTCCATGCATTCAGCACGGCTGCCAACCTTGTCTATGACACAGTACTTGATTGCGTAGCAGTCTGGGTTGGCAAAGCAGGTTGCCGTCACTTCTCTGCACTTATCCATTAAACAACGTTCCCCCGCATCGTGACCAAGATAGGGCTTGCCGCAGTATATATTCAGACATGAAAAATTTCGCATCCAGTCATTAAGTCCAGGTAGCTTCAAGAGTGGTATGAACGCTTTGTAACTTCTTCCAGCACGCGTGGAAAAAAACTGACTGCGCGCATCCCGGCATTCAGAGTTGCTGTTACAGATATCATTTGTCTTACAGCACCACGCCGCAGCACATTCCGTGATTGTCGTATGCGTACCCCCTGCGCACGACTGACCTAGGATTGGTAATTGTCCTGACTTCTTCATTTCGTCAGCGGATGTAGGCAAGGTAGAGCCAGAGATGAAAAAAAACAATGCGAACATTATCAGAGCAATACTAAAACAATACTCTTTCACCTTCATATCATCCCTCCTTTTTTTAGAAAACAATTGTTAATTATACGGAATGCAGGTCACGCACTATGATGCTTTCAGCAATTATTTCTTCATCCAGTTTAACGAAAAGTTTAGCCGGAGCGGGCCGCAGGCACGCGATCGGCTGTAGCGCCTTGTTGGGCCTTTATAAAAATGTTACCTATGTACCCAGAATAATCTGTTACCTATGTCCCGGTTCGCTCACCGATGATCGACAACTATCAATTTGCTTGTGTCAAAACCCAGCGTTGCTGCTTTCGCTATAAGTATATCCTTCAGATCTTGTTTTATTTCGGGGCTTCGAGCCAGAATCCACAAATAAGACTTATTTGGCCCACACACGAGCGCATATTGATAATCCTCATGGTCAAGTTCAAATACGACATAAGAACCATAAAAGGGCCCAAAGAAAGAAACTTTCAAATAACCTTGATCTGGTCTTTTAACGAAGAAGGCCTTTCCTTCAGCTTCTTTCCATTTTTTTTCTTTTTCAGAGTAACCGCGGTTTAACACCCTGACGCCTCTGTCGTCTCGTAAGCTATAACTTGCCGTTACTTGGCTCAACCCCCGTTCAAAAGAATGATCCAAACGGGCAATTTCGTACCACTGCCCTAAATATTTTTCTAATTTAAAATTATCAACTGGTTTTACATTTTCCGGGATTCCAGCGCAACCCGCTAAGAACAGAAACAATATTATTGCTATCTTGTTCATCTCTGTTTCTCCCTTCAACGCCCAACGACAACATCAGCCGGAGCGCAGCGATCGGCTGGATGTATTTGTTGGTCACGGATTATTCATAATGCGTCCACATTCTGATAACTTTTACCGTATGGATGTCTTTTAATATTTGATAAATTAAACGATGTTGTATGTTGATTCTTCTAGAATACGCTCCCGATAGGTC
>CAIVDK010000267.1 GCA_903904655.1 uncultured delta proteobacterium
CAGACGGAGCTCGCCAAGATCAACGGCGTACAGGCCAAACCCTTGTGGCCGAGTGTGCTGGACGGGCGCGTGTACATTGACGCCCCCCTGGGGACGCCGGGTTATGGCAAGGGGGAATATATTTACTGGCCGAATTAGAACTCGCCGGTTTCGCCGGACGGCGTGAATCAGGCCGTTATGGTCAACCGGCTTTATACAAATAGATAAAAACTGAGGGCAGGGCAGAATCATTTCAAAAAGGGAGGGGAAAAATGGGTAAACGCACATTGATGAAGGATCGTTACCGCCGTTTTCCATTGCTCGACATTGAGGGCTTCAAGAATGCCATCGGCGAGATGCACGGCAAGTTTTTCCCCAAGCAGCCTGTCCTGAATAAGGACGTTCGCCCGGGTGAGGCGAAGCCGTTGCCCGATGAGGCATGGTTTATTCAGACCCTGAAAGACAAGCTTGCCCATCACCCGGAGAATACCAAGGAGTATCCCTTTTACGGCGAACCGATTTACGGGGAACCGCTCGTGGGCTTTGTCCGCGGCAATGATCCGCTCATGGAGCAATACAAGGAAATCATCGGACCGCACCATTTCACCCCTTGGGAAATCATGCGCTGGCAGGCGGAAAACAACGGCGTCACACCGCCGGCCCCCGAAGACATCAGCGTGGTCTCTTTTGTCATGCCCTTTTCGCCCCAAACGATCAAGGAAAATGCCGCCGTCGTGGACTGGCCATCGGAAAGGTGGGCGCAGACCCGCCTCCTGGGCGAGATCTTCAGCCAGACCATTGTCCGTGAAATCGTGACGGATCTGATGGGACGGGGCATCCTGGCCGTTTCGCCGGACGTGACCCCCATGTTCAACAAAAAGCGCTATCCGAAGGTCGGATGGGCGTCTCCCTGGTCCCATCGACACATGGCCTATGCCGCCGGCCTCGGCACCTTCGGGATGCATGACTTCATGATCACGGAAAAAGGAGCGGCGGTCCGGTTCGCCAGCTTCGTCGTCAATTTAAGGCTCGCGCCCAACCGGCAGCGGCCGGAGGATATCCACGCCTATTGTCGCCATTATCAAGGTCTGCCGTGCCTGAAATGCGCCAAGCGCTGCCCCGTGGAGGCCATCACGGCAGAGAGGGCCCATGACAAGGAAACCTGCTCGCAGCGGGTGGGCAAATCCGTCCCCCACTGCGTGAAGAACTACCATATATTTATCTATGGATGCGGCCTTTGCGCCACCGGCGTCCCTTGTGAATCGGGCATTCCAGTATTGAAGACAGGGGGTGCAAGATGAGTAGTTCAAATCATGGTCATAGGATTAATATCGACGCCACGACGGTCAAGAACTGGATCAAGGCTGCAGGCATCGACCTCGTGGGAATTGCCGATGCGCAAAATCTGATTCTTTCCCATCCTCCCAGGCCGGCCACGGCGTTGATGCCGTCTGCCCGCAGCGTTATCGTCATGGCCGTCGCCCATTCCCTGGGTGCTGCGTATTCACCCGACATCATGCTCTGGACGCGAAACAAAATGCAGACGTCCCGATTGCTCGATGAAACAGCCGAAAAAATAGGCCGTCTTCTTGAACAGGAAGGATTCCTCTCCCTGCCGATTTCAGCGGATAAGCCCGTGGAAATTTTCAAATACGACCCTGTGACGGGTAAGAAATTCCGTCAGACCCGCACGGCGGCATTTCTCTCCCTCAAGCACGCTGCCGTCACTTGCGGCCTGGGCGAGATCGGTCGAAACAACCTGCTCCTCACACCCGAATTCGGTCCGCACCAGCGGTTGTGCGCCATCGTGACGGAAGCCCCCCTTGAAGCTGATTCAGTGCGGAAGCTTGCCCTCTGTGATAACTGTGGGCGATGCATGGAGGCCTGTCCGTCAGGGGCCTTAAAAAAGGACGGCTATGATGTTGACCCCTGCTTTGTCTACTGGAGCTCAGGTTTCAATCGTCTGCCGCCTGCGAGCCTTCGGGAATGGCCGGGCTATATCAAAATGGTGCGAGAGCATCTTAAGCGACGGGATACCTTGGTGGAAATAGGGCAAACCTATATCACAGACGTAGACCAGTGCATTGAGTGTATGCGCGCTTGCCCGATCGGAGAAAATTGGCAGACGATCCGGCCGAAGTTACTTCGTCAGCAGAGATCGGACGGAAAGCCATAATCAGGGCAGAATTCTTATATTCAAGATCCCGGCCACCCATGCAGGAAAAGGCCACGATCACCTATCCCCGATCCTGATTGATTCCGAGGATTAATCGCTTCAGGAGAGGCAAGAACAAGGACACCATGTTTTCCCTAACCCACTGCTTGTATTCCGGGCCGTGCGGGTCAAGTCCCAGAATACCGGCATAATAGGCGCCGGCGCCTAAATAGTTGGATATCAGCGTGTTGAAGTTATGATGAAACATCTCGATTTTATGATATTCAGATTTGGCTGAGGTAAATTTTAGAAAGAGAGGGATCACCCGCTCATATAATTTCTGCAACATCTGATAACTGGGAATCGCATCGGATTCCTTGGATTGAACCATGTTGAGCAGAAGAATCCGTGCTGCCTCGGGATGCTTCTCAGTGAATTCCATAATCCTTTCAATATAAATGGGGAGCCCTGAAGAAACTTTCATTTGACTGATCTCATCGAACCAGTTCATGCTAACCTTATAATATTCTTCGCATACATCCGCGAGAACCTCCTCGAAAAGCGCCGCCTTTGATGAAAAATAGTAGGCAACAAGCGGGTGATTAACACCTGCGGCATGTCCGATCATTCGGATGCTTGCCGTGTGATACGGATATTCCGAAAATATTTTTTTTGCAGCAATGAG
>CAIVDK010000268.1 GCA_903904655.1 uncultured delta proteobacterium
CGCCAGATTCAGATAATCCATGCCGACATTAAGCAGAAACTGAAGGCGGCTTTTGACTTCTTTGAGAATGCGTTCAGTAATGAACAGCTCCTGCGCCGAAAGGGTTACTGTTTCAAAAAACTGGAAGCATTCGCGGATGGACATCAGGCACAGGTCGTAGATGTTTTTGCCGCCCACGGTGACGGCCAGGCTTTCTTTCTTCAGGCGCCCGCCGCCGCAGGTTTCACAGGGCCTCAAATCAATGTAGCGGCCCAGGTCGTTGCGCACCGCTACGGAGGTTGTTTCCCGCCAGCGCCGTTCCAGTTGTTTGATCACGCCTTCAAAGGAACGATGGGCGAAGTAGCGCTTGTCCGGGCGGTCGGAGTAGAATTTAATGGTTTCCGTTCCTGATCCGTAAAGGAGAACGTTTTGGATTTTTTCGGGCAGTTTGTTAAACGGTGTGTTGATGTCGAACTTATAATGCGAAGACAGCGCATCGAGCATGTTATGATAGTAAAGGGAGTTTCGTCCGGCCCAGGGTAAGATTGCGCCCTCGCGAAGCGACAGGCCTACGTCCGGCACCACCAGGTCGAGCGCGAAGTGCATGCGCGAACCCAGACCGTTACACGCCGGGCAGGCGCCGTAGGGGCTGTTGAACGAAAACACGCGGGGCGCCAGCGACGCCATGCTGATGCCGCAATCGGGGCACGCGTATTTTTCAGAGTACAGTGTTTCAGACCCGTCGGCGGTTACGATCCTGACCAGGCCGTCGCTTTTACCCGCAGCGATTTCCACGGAGTCGCGCAGTCTTTTTCGAACGCCTTCCTTCAAGACCAGACGATCAACGATCAGATCGATATCGTGACGTTTTGTTTTGGATAGAATGATATCTTCGGCCAGATCGCGGATTTCGCCGTCGATGCGGACGCGGGCAAAGCCTTCCTTCTGGAGTTTTTTCAATTCTTTGGCAAATTCGCCTTTTTTTCCGCGAACCAGAGGCGCCATGACGCTAAAGCGCGCGCCCTCAGGCTGGGAAAGCACGCCGGCCACAATGTTGTCAATGGTTTGTGCTTTAATTTCCCGTCCGCAACCGTAACAGTGGCACACGCCGATCCCGGCGAAAAGCAGGCGGAAATAGTCGTAAATTTCGGTGACGGTGCCCACGGTGGAACGCGGATTGTGGCTGGCCGCGCGCTGTTCGATGGCAATCGCGGGCGAGAGGCCTTCGATGGATTCCACATCCGGCTTGTCCATCTGGCCGATAAACTGGCGCGCGTAAGTGGAGAGCGACTCGACATAACGGCGCTGACCTTCGGCGTAAATGGTGTCGAACGCCAGGGAAGATTTGCCGGAGCCGGATACGCCGGTGATGACCACCAGCTTGTCGCGGGGAATATCCAGATTAACTTTTTTGAGATTATGTTGGGACGCGCCCTTGATTCTTATGAAATCCATAGTGCCGTTTGCCGCTTCCTAGAGCCGGACATCGATGAAGGATTTCTTGCGGATGCCTGCAATCCATTCGTCATATTTTTTGGCGATTTTTTCATCTTCAATTTTTGCTTTGATTTCGTCGCGCACCACCGGCAGCGGTTTCAGCCCCTCGCCCCGCTTATCGACAACCACGATAATGTGAAATCCCATTTCCGATTCGATCACGTCACTGACGCCTCCCACGGGCAGGTTGAAGGCTGCCTTTTCGACGTCCGGCAGAATAGCGCCTCTTTCCACAAAGCCGATATCACCGCCCCCAGCCATCGCCGACCCTTTGGAATATTGCGCCGCAAGCATTTCAAACGGCTCACCTTTCCGGATGCGTTCGCGTAATTGCTGCGCCTGTTTTTTGACGCCTTCCCGCGCTGTTTTGTTTTCGGGCGCCGGCAATAAAATCTGTTTGATGCGCACCGCTTCCGTCCCTTCATAATCCTGGCGGTGTTTGTCGTAAAAATCACCGATTTCTTCATCGGTGATTAGGATTTTGGACTGCACTTCTCTTCGGAGCAGTCTCATTCGCAGCATCTGTCCCCTGATTTCTTTTTTAACGACTGCAAGAGATTTTCCTTCCGTCGCCAGTTTACTTGTAAAGGCCTCCATAGTCGTGTTGTTCTTGGCCAGCATCTCCTTGATGACATCCACCACCTCCTCATCTTTTATAGCGGCAATACCCCCCCCCGCTTTTTTTGCCTCATGTTCGATCAGCATCTGCTCAATCAGGCTCTGCAGGAGGGCTCCTTTGTTCTGCTTCAGAACGGCTTCCTTGTCATTCCCTTGATAGGTGGCGTCGATATTTTTTGCATAGGGTTCAAACGCCCGATTGAGTTCGGTAAGGGTGATGACCTCATCATTGACTACGGCAACAATTCTATCCGTTATTTCGGCGGCAGCCGCTCCGCACATAAGCCCTATCGCCAAGATTATCGCGAGACCTATTTTAAAAACCTTCACAATTTTCCCCCTGTATGAAATTTATTATGGTGTCTTTGTGCTGAGGATAGGGGTTTCTTTTTTGACGATGGCTTTCATCTTCAATCCCTCCAGCCAGACGGTAAATGCCGCCTCCTCCTTTTGGGCCCGGATAGCGGCCATGACGTCTTCCTTACAATCGGGAAAAGGTCTGGTCCGGGCCGGCTGTATGTCCGTCACCTTGAAAATATGGTATCCATAAGCGCTTTTCACAACCGGGCTTATTTTGCCCGCCGGCAGATTAAAAAGAGTTTTGTCCAGCGGTTCCGGCATGGTCTCACGGGAAATCAAACCCAGATCACCTCCGCGAACCGCTTCCGGTCCAGTGGATACCTGTGTTGCAACGACGGCGAAATCTTCGCCTTTTTGAAGCCTTGCTTTTATTTCGTCAGCCTTCTGGGCGTCCCCGACGACGATTTGCGACGCCCGGACACTCGCTTCTCTCTTGCACATGCCGGGATTTTTCTTAAAGTAATTTTCCGCTTCGTCTTCCGAAACGCGGATGGATGCATTCACGTCCGCGGCCACCAGCTTGTTCCAAAGCATCTCTTTTCTGAGCTCTTCGCGCCAGTCTTCATATCGCACATTTTGCTGCCGGAGCAAATCAAAAAAAATGTCGCCGTAATCTTTCCGGATATCGATTAGCTTTTTTTCCAGTTCCGTATTGCTGACCGACAGATTCAGTTCCTGCGCTCTCTGGAGGACGATTTTTTCCGTGATCATGGACTCCAGAATTTCCTTTTCCAGCAACTCCCGTTTATCCGATGAATCCGGGAAGGTTTTGGGGGAGAGCAGCTCTTTTTGGGTATTCAATCGCTCTCGATATTCATCCAGATAAATTTTTTCGCCGTTGACCGTGGCGACATGCTTTCGATTGAGAAGATCATCCCTGCCGCAAGCGGTAATCAGACACAGAATCCCCAGAAAAACCAGGGGCATGAAGGGTCTGTATGGTTTGATTAATTTTTTTAATATTTGCGGCCGCATGTTGTTCATGACATTCTATATCTTGATAATGGTTATTGGGCAAGCATCTTTAAAAGCTCTTCAGCCTGATCCAGTATTTCCGGTGCGGTTGCAGCTCGGGCGGGCAAAAATAACTTAAAGTCGGGCGTAAAGCGTAAATCTTTGATTTTTTTGCGCGAGAGGGCGATGATTTTGGCCGGATCAATCGGGGAGGTTTCCCGGAAATACAGATAAAAATATTTGCCGTCGTAGCCCATCTTTTTGGCCTTAAGCGGTTTCAAGAGATTGCGGATGCCGATCACGCGCAGCAGATTATTCGCCTTCTGGGGCAACGGCCCGTAGCAGTCGGCAAGCTCGTTGCGAATCTCATCGAGGTCTTCCAGACTTTCCGCGTGCGATATTCTTTTGTATAAAATCAGCCGCTGATGAACATCCTCGACATAGTCTTCGGGGAGAAAAGCGGAAATCCCCATTTGAATTTCGGGAAGAGCTTCTTCGACAGGCGTTGGATCGCCCTTGATTTCCCGTACCGTCTTTTCCATCAGTTCGGTATAAAGTTCGTAGCCGACGGCGGAAATATGTCCCGCCTGTGACAGGCCCAACAAATTGCCGCCCCCGCGGATTTCCAGATCGTTGTAAGCGATGCGGAAACCGGAACCGGGCTCGGAGAATTCCTTGATGGCCTGAAGTCGCCTCAAAGCGTCGCGTGAAAGCAGGGCGCCCTTCGGCAAGAGCAGGTAGGCGCTGGCCTCCTGATTGCCCCGGCCCACGCGACCGCGGATCTGGTAGAGCTGGGCCAGGCCGAATCGGTCGGCGCGGTTGATAATAATCGTATTGGCCGAGGGAATATCCAGACCCGATCCGATAATGGTCGTACAGACCAGCACGTCGAATTCGCGCCGGATAAACTGCGACATGGCCTTTTCAATATCCGCCGGTTTCATCTGACCGTGCACCACGCCGACTTTTGCCTGGGGGCAGAGCCGCTGCACCAGATGGGCGATGGAATAGATGGAGCGCACCCGGTCATGGACAAAAAACACCTGGCCGCCCCGCAAAAGCTCCGCCTCCACCGCGGATTTGATGGTATCTTCATCAAATTCCAGTACATAGGTTTTTATCGGCTGCCGGTTTTCCGGCGGTGTGTTGATAATGGATAAATCGCGGATACCGACCAGCGACAGGTGCAGCGTGCGCGGAATCGGCGTGGCCGACAGCGTCAGCACATCGACCAGCGTCCTGATTTTCTTCAGCTTTTCTTTATGCGCTACGCCGAAACGCTGTTCTTCGTCGATAATGACAAGCCCCAGGTCCTTGAAATCCACGTCCTTTTGCAGCAGGCGGTGCGTGCCGATGACGATATCCACTTTTCCCAGACGAAGATCCGCTATGGTCTTTTTGAGTTCGGCGGCGGTCTTGAAACGGTTGAGCACGTCCACACGGATCGGGAAATCGGCCAGGCGTCGCGAGAAAGTCGCGTAATGCTGTTCGGCGAGAATAGTGGTCGGCGCCAGAAGCGCCGCCTGCCTCCCGTCCATGACCACACGAAACGCGGCCCTCAGTGCGACTTCCGTTTTGCCGAACCCCGCGTCGCCGCAGATCAGGCGGTCCATTGGTTTGAGGTCATCCATGTCGGCATGAATATCTTCAATCGCCCGGGCCTGATCGGGTGTTTCTTCAAATTCAAACGTTGTGCAGAATTCTTCATAGATGCGGTCCGGTGGCGCGAAGGATTTGCGCTCCAGCGCCTCGCGTGCCGCGTAGATCGCCACCAGTTCCTCGGCCACGTCGCGGACGGACTTTTTGACTCTCTCCTTGATAGCGTCCCAGGAGGTACCGCCCATCTTTTCGATTTTCGGCGTGTAGCCGTCCGGTCCCAGATAGCGCTGTATTTTTTCCAGTGCGTTCACCGGCAGGTAGAGCTTATCGCCGTCCAGATATTCGATGACCAGAAAATCATTTTCGATTTTGCCCACGGTAATTTTTTTCAGGCCGAGGTATTGCCCGATGCCGAAATCCGTGTGGACGACAAAATCTCCCTCTTTCAGATCGCCGAAGGATTTCAGAAAATAACCTTCGCGAATCGGCCGCCCGCGGCGGCGGGATGTCTTTTTGACAAAGATTTCTTCTTCGCTCAAAAAGGCCAGCCCCAGTGTCTCCAAGACAAAACTGCCGGATATTTTCCCTTCCCGCAAAAAAAGCAATGAGGTGTCGCCGGACGTATTGACGGTTGTGAGAAGGGGAGTGTCGGAAGGCTCAATCTGCACCGGCAGATTATACCCCGCGAGCAGGTGCTTCATTCGGGCTGTGTCTTCCGGCGTGGGCGAAATCAGGCAGACCAGCATACCCTCTGCCAGCCAGTTTTTAATGTTATCCGCCGTGCTGCGCAGGAGCGCTTCTTCCTTGACTTCACCCGCCTGCGGCTGGGCTGCCACGATGTGCCGGTGCGCCGCAAACGTCACCGAAGGGACTGGACTGCTTGGCGTGTCAAGCGTCAGACCGGCAAACCGCAACTGCCGGAACTTGCTCAGGCAGGTGCGTAGCATTTCAAAGGTGAGATAGACGCCGGCGCTTTCCAGATAAAACTTGCCGCCGGCTTTAGCCTTGTAGAGCATCTTGTCGATGTTGTCTGCGGCGTTTTGCGCGGCCTGCTCAATCGCCAGCGGATCGTTGAGCACAATCAGAGCATTTTGCGGGAGGTAATCAAAAACATTGGAAAGCTTTTGCAA
>CAIVDK010000269.1 GCA_903904655.1 uncultured delta proteobacterium
CTCGCCCAAACGTTTCTTGATCGCGTCCATTTCGGATTGCAAAGCTTCGGCCTGATAATGAAGTTCTTGCTTTTCCATCTCCGGGTCGGCCTTTGGAAAAGGCGCTGTCATATTGCCAAACCCCGCACGACCCGGCACACCGGTGGCAAGAAAGCGGTTGCGCCGTCTAAATCCGCCGCCGCGTCCGCCGAAACCTACTCCACGTCCAAAGCCCATCCCCAAACCGCGCCCTCCGGCATTATTTGTGTATCCCGGCATTCCAAAACCAGCACAATATCCGGCCCCACGGCCAGTCATTTGTCCCATTCCCATGGGGCCTGTTGCATCTCCTCTTGGCATAATACAAATCCTCCTTTAAAATTTTTATCTATTCACGGATCATTGCCGTGCCGCATTGCGGACATTTTAACTGCATGCATGGTACGCCTCGCTCATGCGGTTGGCGATGATTACATTGCGGGCATAAGCAAGTACCTACAGCGCCTCCTGCAACCGGTCCACCCTTGCGTCCCCGGCCGCCGCCCTGTCCCTGACCACTTCCCGGTATTCTTCCGCTGCGTTTTGTCCCATTCATTGGCTTTCCCTCCCTTATGTTTAATCGCTTTCTTTTTCCCTTATCGTCGGCCGCGACAACCTGTATCCGTTTTAATTTATCCCTTAGAAAACAAAGACGGCTGCCGCCAGAACTGTCGTGTAGTCCTTTGTGTTAAGAACACAGGATTGGGTAATATTTCTCGTGCCTACAATCTTGCCACTGATTTTAAACAGTTCCTTTTTTTCATCCCAGCTTTCATCCACATCAAAATCAATGCCCAGCGTGGAGGCAAGCATTGCCGCCGCCAGATCTTCCGCGTAATCGCCCGTCTGGCGTTCTGTATAACCGAATGAGTGATGCTCGCTGATATACCCGTAGGCTTTTTTATCCACGGGAATCGCGCAGCCAATAGATGCGGCGATGAGCCGACGAGGTTCGTCGCTGCAACAGCGGCTCATGACACAGAAGGTGATCGCGCCCGGCTGAAGTTTTTTAAATCCTTCCGCCCGCGAAATTATACGGCACCCCGGCGGCATAATGCTGGATACCTGCACAAGGTTGCATTTTTCAATGCCTGCGTCGCGCAGCGCCAGTTCAAATGAATGAAGCTGTTCTTTGTGCGTACCGACCCCTTTGGTGAAGAAAAGCTTTTTGGGAATATGCTCGTTCAATGTTTTTTCTCCTTTTGTGTAGAAATTTCCAAAATAGTAATTATGCGGCAAGTCCGCGCCTGCGGCGTTTCTGCCTGCGGTTCCCCGCACATCCACGCACGAGGCAACCCGGCATCGCAAAGATCGCCTGATCCAGATTACCATTTTGAAAGGCGGCAAGAACTTCTTCCACCGGGCCACGTACAAAACCATGAACGCGAATACCTAAAGAGATAAGCGACGCTTCGAGTGGGCGGGAAACAGCTCCGCAAATCAGTACGTCGATTTGCATTTGCTTGATCTGGTTTGCCCGTCCCGCGACATCCGCCGGGTTCAGTTTAACCATTGTCCGTTTCTGTCTGCCTGTCTCGTCAATTTCTAAAACCAGCAATTGATCCGCTGTATCAAAAACAGTGGAGATATGATCTTTCCATGCGGATAAGGCGATCTTCATCTCTTTTTACCTTTTGCGTCTGATGATGTATTACTATTTTCTTTCATACTTAAC
>CAIVDK010000270.1 GCA_903904655.1 uncultured delta proteobacterium
CAGGACAAACAGATCCATGTCATTGCCGATGTGCCCAAGTGGAATTACGTGCAGGCCTTGCTATCTTTAGGTGATCGGCGTGTGGGAGATATTCTTCTGGCCGTCCATCGACGAAACGGCAACTGGATGAAGGCGCTCAAGGAAGTCAACCTAAATCCCGACTTCTATGTCTATCGTCAAAAAGATTTAGGCGAAGTCCTGCCGTGGGATATCATCGAAGTCGGTGTGTCGAAAAAGCTTTTGATTCGTGAGTACCAAAAGGCGCTGGGAGAGAGCGATGGCTAAGGCAGAAAAGAAAGTGCTGTCGGTTTGATGTCCGCTATTTATTTTATTTGCTGTCATTCCCGCGCAAAGACTGTGTTGTCTGAATTGGGACTAAAACGACCTTTATGGCAGGTGGACAGGCTAAAAGGTAAGCATATTTTTCAAAAAGACGGATGTCGCAGTGTGACTTCAACGCAGTCATTAGAGCAGCACCCTACATTTTGTGGTCAAGATTTCCTTGACATACAAGACGACGTTTCTTATGCTTCACCCAACAAAAAGCAAGTTCTTATCAAAAAAAATCAGAAGGCAATGTGTAAGATAAAGGTCTGAAAATGATCTAAAATCGAGTATTTTGACCCCTAATCAGAGGAGAATAGAGCATGACGACAAGAAGAGTGGTTACGGGCAATAATCCTTCGGGACAGTCTTACTTTGTCCATGACGGCCCCACGCCGGGGCGCCTTGAAGCGGGATTCTTTACTATGGATGAAATCTGGGTGGACGATCCGGCAAAACCGGATCGAGCGGCATCCATGGATCCTGTGGACACGGAGATTTTACATCTGGAGCCGCCTGCCGGCGGGTCCACTGTCCGCATCTTCACGTTTCCGCCCCAGGCCCAACGGCCCCAGACCGTCGGGCCGGAACAACAGAAAGCCCTCTCCCGCTTCGATACGGGTCATTCCATGGAAGACGATAACCCCGGCATGCACACGACAGTCACTATCGACTACGGCATCGTCCTGTCGGGAGAAATCGACCTGGAACTCGACTGTGGCGAAGTTCATCTTAAAGCGGGAGATGTCGTGGTGCAGCGGGGCACGAGGCACGCCTGGCGCAACCGCGGTACGGAACCGTGCCGGATGGCTTTTATCCTGATCAGCAGTCCGAACTACCGCTGAGAGATTTCGCCGAAGAATTGAAGAATTGCAAATCTGCGGAAACTGTTTCCGCAAAAAATTTTCGATAGGGGGCTTGGGGTCGGACCAAGTTAACTACCTGAATTGTGATGCAATCATAGCATAGCGAAGTCCATAGCGATTCTTTGCCTCATAGAGCCACCTTGTGTATCTTTTCCTGTCTTGTGAGCATTTCAATAGAACTTCTTTTTGATGGCATCTGTGGGTGAAGTGCCAAAAAAATCCGGGGGAATACGGTCGATTCGCTCTCGATAATTGGGGAGATAATTGGGGACAGCCACTAATTATTCTTGAAAGCCGCAAAACGCGGGAAGACAGGAAGTGAATAAATGAGTGGCTGTCCCCAATTAACAGAAGGGATACGGCGTTTTGTCACACGGAAGGCAAACGAAAATTCCGGCGCATCACACTCAGCATCAATCAATTTATTCCCAAGCCCCGCACGCCTTTGCAATGGTGCGCTTTGGCAGGTGTTCACGATGCGGGGAAAAAAATTATCAATGCATTCCATCAGGACAAACAGATCCATGTCATTGCTGATGTGCCCAAGTGGAATTACGTGCAGGCCTTGCTATCTTTAGGTGATCGGCGTGTGGGAGATATTCTTCTGGCCGTCCATCGACTCACCGGCAACTGGATGAAGGCGCTCAAGGAAGTCAACCTAAATCCCGACTTCTATGTCTATCGTCAAAAAGATTTGAATGAAGTTCTGCCGTGGGATATTAAGGTGTATTGCTTGAGCTCAGCCGCCGGTAGTAAAGGGTTAGGCGGTGACTTAACTACCAGCCGCTATGTTCCAAATTACTTTCCAGGCCAAGGCTGCCCAGAACTCACTGCCGGAATGTTGTTGCGCAAGCTCAGAGATGTCGGCAAAAGCTTTATGAAAGATCATTGAGAAGATCAAGACCAGACATAGAATAGCAAACACTTGCAGTACGGTCTTGAACATATCACCTTGGCTCTTGTCCATTTTGGGGCGCCTAGCCTTTGATATACGTAAATCGTAACATCGGGTTATTTGTAAATATTCCTTTTGGAGAATAATTTAAACGCATTACAAATGTCACCGAAGACGACAACCCTTTTTTCTACAACATGGGTAAAATGGCAACAAGTTCATCATAAATACTGTTCGAAATAGAGCATACCTTGGAAAAATGCCGGATACTCTTCATGGGTGATTCTTTCACAATGGGCTACGGTGTTAACCGGTGCGTCCGTTTTAAATGGTGAGTCGAGCGTTGCCATCGCGGACCTATGCAGTGAATGAGTCATCTTCGAGATTTGGGCGAACGGTCGTGGCGTAGTACTGTCGTCCGAGTGGGTTCAAGAACTCCCATGCCATAGCCGCGCCTGGCGGTAGCGCGTCAGTCCAAAAGTCATCGGGAATGGGCGCTGAGTCTCCGGCTACTTGGCCGGGAGTGATATCGGCGATAATCACGCCTTCGCCATCTTCGTATGTCATACGGGCCAGTATCTGGCCGTTTCCATCTGTGATTTGACTCTCTCCCAGATAGCGAGAAATATAGGACACGGACTCGCGGCCCGGCGTCAATCCGTCAAATTCACCTGCGTGAGAGGCGTGGACTACGGGCACGCGAAGCATCCGCGCAAGATGAGATGGGGCATTTCTTAGCAAGTCCCTCAACCGCGCTTGATCCTGGGCGTATTTAGGAGGCACAGGGAGGCGCATATCCCACCAACATGAACCGCCCACGACTAAGTCTACTTTGCCCAGCAATCTACGGGCCGTCCGGGAACGAATCAATTCCCAGCACATAGCGACGCCGACAGAACCATTAGGCGTGCTGAGGATGCCGTCATCTGAACCGCCAATGTAGTAACTGTTCTCCCACATAGTGGGTAAATCCTTGTCGTGACGGAAGTACTGACCATTCGGAAAAACGAGTAGAAAACTATTGAAACAGTCTTTTCCTGACTTCGCGATGAAAGAACCGCCTACGATGCCGTCATATTCACGCGCAAGTCTGCGCATAAGTTGCAGAGGAGGACCCTCCAGCGGTTGCCATGCTGAAAGCATCGTTGGTGTGAAGGCTACTGCGGACGGGAAGAACTCGGGAAGGATTACCCATTGAGCACCACGCCGAAAGGCTTCGCGGATCAGAGCTTCGGCGGATGAGAGATTTCGAGCAATTGCGCCAACCTGTGCCCGCATTTGCACTGCAGCAACTTTGATTGTAACCATTTGAATCCTCCAATTGTTTCTAATCAAGCAAGCAAGCACGCTTACTGATTCTTAGTGGTCGAGAAACCCAACTATTTTTTATATGGTTTCCTTATAATATAGATACATTTTATATTCTCAACCCCGTCATATAGCCTTCCGCAATGGCATCCAGGGCTTTGCGGATTTTTAGGGCGTCTCCGATGCTGAAGAGCTCTGGTACTTTTCCCGCCAGTATTCCGAAAAGTTCATTGCAAGGCGCA
>CAIVDK010000271.1 GCA_903904655.1 uncultured delta proteobacterium
ATCAAACTCGACGGTCGACCTGAAGCTGTGGTCAAGCGATGAAGATCGAAAATCCGTTGTGGCCTCTCTTCGCAAAGGTCAGGCTGTCGTGGGCAAGGAGTTCCCGTTCCGGACAAAAAGCGGTAAAATCATCACATGCTTATTTTCCGCTCAGCTGATAAAGTTGGGTATAGGGACATGCATTCTGTCCAGCATAAATGATATCACCGAGCGAAAGCAAGCCGAGGAGGATAAGTCCAAACTCGAAGCCCAGCTCTTCCAGTCTCAAAAGATGGAGGCCATCGGCACACTAGCCGGAGGCATCGCCCATGACTTCAATAACATCCTGGCAGTCATTATTGGCTATACGGAACTGGCGATGGATAAAAATCAAAAAGGAAACAAGGACAAGTATCTGCAAGAAACGCTGCAGGGCGCCGAACGGGCAAAAAACCTCGTCAAACAAATACTGGCCTTCAGCCGACACGACGATACCGGAAAGAAGCCCCTGGATATTAAAATACTACTGAAGGAGGTCACCAGATTTCTCCGTTCATCCATTCCAAGCACAGTGGAGATCAACCTGGATATCGCAAATGAATCCTGCAATATTATGGCCGATCCCACACAAATGCATCAGGTCATCATGAATTTATGCACCAATGCCGCCCATGCCATGAAGGATGAAGGAGGTGTTCTGAAGATCGAACTTACCAACATCGAGCTTACCAAAGACGAAATCCCCTATCATCCAGAGCTCAAACCTGGACATTACATCAAGTTGACTGTCAGCGATACTGGACACGGCATTGATCCCGCTAATATCCGGCGCATCTTTGATCCGTTTTTTACAACTAAAACAAAAGACGAAGGAACGGGTCTTGGCCTTTCGGTTGCCTATGGTATCGTTAAGAGCCATGATGGCGTGATCACTGTCTATAGTGAGCAGGGAAAAGGGACGGCCTTCCATATCTATCTGCCCAGAATCATTCAAGCGGAGGCCAAAGAAGGTCATGCAGACAAACCTGTTATCGGCGGCACGGAACGTATCCTCTTTGTGGATGATGAACCGGCGCTGGTTGATATTGGCCTGCGCATGCTTTTTACTTTGGGATACTCCGCAATTGGTGCTACAAGCAGTATCGAGGCACTGGATATATTTCGCGCGGAGCCGGAACGTTTCGATTTAGTCATCACCGACATGACTCTGCCGAAAATGACCGGTATTGATTTGTCCCGTAAGCTTTTGCAGATCCGGCCGGAAATTCCCATCATCCTGTATTCGGGAATTAAGGAACCAGAAACAGAAGTTCAGGCCACGTCTCTGGGAATCAAAGCCTATCTTACAAAACCACTGGCAAGGAAAGAACTTGCCACAGTAATGAGGGAGGTGCTGGATGAGGGATGAAGGCACAAATTCGGAAAAGAGGAATGTATTTTGGGAAGTTTAAACGAAGGAATATCAATAAGACCGATGACCGATCTGGAATTTTCCCGGTTTGGCGAATTTATTCAAGGGCAGTGCGGTATCAAAATGCCCCTGGCCAAGAAAACCATGCTGCAAGGGCGCCTGCAAAAGCGCCTGCGCGTTTTGGGTATTGATTCCTATTCGGCTTATGCTGATTACGTCTTCAGCGCGAAGGGCAAAGAAGAAGAGCTCTTCGCCATGATTGATGCCGTAACGACAAACAAGACAGACTTCTTCCGGGAATCGAAACATTTTGATTATCTGCGCGATGTAGTCCTGCCGCAACTAAAGAATGAAACTAAAAAAACCGGCTGGAAAAAAATGAAGGGCTGGTCGGCCGGATGTTCCACCGGCGAGGAACCTTACACTTTGGCTATGGTCTTAAGTAACTTTGCCGAAAATAATCCTTCCTTCCATTTTTCGATTCTCGCTACTGATATTTCCACAAAGGTATTGGAACTTGCCAAAACGGCAATCTATCAGGAAGAGAAAGTAGAACCGATACCCATGGAATTTAGGAAAAAATATCTCCTGCGCAGCCCGAGCAAGCCGATTATGAGAATAGTACCTGAATTGAGATCTTGCCTGAATTTTATGCGGCTTAATTTTATGGATACAGATTATCGCTTGCAGGAGATGATGGATATCGTCTTTTGCCGGAACGTAATTATCTATTTTGATCGGGAAACGCAAGAGAACATTCTTAATCGGATTTGCAGATATTTGGTTCCGGGCGGTTATCTATTTATGGGACATTCGGAAACTCTCAACGGAATGGATTTGCCCCTGAGGCAAATTTCATCATCGATATACAGAAGGCAATAGAGGGCATCTGATTTATGGGTAGAAATAAAATTCGCGTATTAGTTGTTGATGACTCCGCGGTAGTGCGTCAAACGCTCATAGAAATTATCAATTCCGATTCGGAGTTGGAGGTTATGTCCTCCGCTGCGGATCCTTTTATAGCGGCAGAAAGGATTCGAGAAGAGGTACCGGATGTTATTACGCTGGATGTTGAAATGCCGCGAATGGATGGAATCACCTTCCTGCAGAAAATTATGAGCCAGCATCCCATTCCTGTTGTTATCTGTTCTTCTCTGGTTGAAGATAGTTCGGGTACGGCAATGAAGGCGCTGGAATATGGCGCAGTGGAGATTATCCAAAAACCGCGTATCGGGACAAAACAGTTTTTA
>CAIVDK010000272.1 GCA_903904655.1 uncultured delta proteobacterium
ACAACCGGCAGCATGAATCTGGGAGCAAACGTTTATCCCGGCTATTTCAGTCAGCATGCCATGGACATTCTCCAACCGCGAAAGACAGTCCTGGAGACTGTGCAGGATGCAATGCCACAAGCGCACCTGGGCACGCTGCGCAATCTCTGCGCGGCCTTTCTGTTTCAGGGTGATGATATTTATAAACGGATTGACAAACTATCCGGCGGGGAAAAAAGCCGGGTTGTTCTGGCAACAATGCTGGTGCAGCCGATAAACCTGCTGATCCTTGATGAACCGACCAACCATCTCGACATCCAGTCACGCGAAACGCTGCTTGCCGCGCTGCAAAACTTTACCGGCACGGTAGTGCTTGTCAGCCATGACCGCCACTTCCTGCGCTGTCTCATCAATCGAGTCTTCGAAATTGATCACGGCGAGATGCGTATTTACAATGGCAATTACGAATACTACCTGGAAAAGTCCGGCCGGGAACACCGTGCCGCGTGATCCAGCTTCAATTGACCTTTTTTACAACATCGCAAACATTATTTAATTCGTCTGAATTGTATCTTATACGAAAATCCTGACTGCGATTTTCCAATACCGGCAAGATGCCTACCATCAGGAGAAAGTGTCAGGTCGTGAGTTCCATCTGCTTCCCAATCTCCTGGCTTTGTATTTGTCGTAATATGAAACCTTGTTTTTACAATATTCCCGGTAATTGTGCCTGAGCTGTGCCATGCCACTTTTTTACCCTGATAATCAAATGTGCACATCATCCTGATCTCGTTGCCTTCCTGATAAACAATAACCGGTGCATCTGTCGTGTCTTGGGTTGTTGTCGCCCATAGCCCGTTCAGGTCATTTGAAATTCCAAAATTAGTGCCTAATACGGCGAACGGTATTGCCATTAAAAAGGAAACTGCTAAAATCGCAATAAATGCCCTGATTTTATAAACTGCTTGCCTTTTGCACATCATCTTTTGACCTCCTTTTAGTTACTGGAAATAATTGTGTTTTCATTTGCTCGAATTAATATATTCGGTAATTTTGGACGCGATGGTTTTTACGATGTGTTCAAATTCATCAACGTCCTTGTCCAGCAGCGTCATGCGGAAACCGAGCAAAGGCGTGAAAAACGACGTCAGTGGCACCACGCAAATGCCGGTGGCCGCAAGCAAGTAGTACACAAAACGTTTGTCGTATTCAATGGTGCCTTTTGTCAGCTCTTCCACATATTTTTTGATCTCCGACTGTTCAATCGGCAGAAATTGCCGGTCATTGAGCACTGATTCATTGAAGATCACGGTGTTGTAAAATGCGCCGTTGGTTTTGTTGGCAATGAGAAATGGAACATCTTTCAAAATGCCATAGGCGATGGCGGAAAGCTTTTCATAATGCTGTGTGCGCTGTCGTAAATAATTTTGATATTCCGGATGTTTCATAATGCGCGGAATTGCCATTTGCGGCAGAGTTGTCGAACAGACTTCCGACATTTTCTGATGCAGAATGGTGTTGATGAAACGGGCGAAAATCGGGTCTTTGTCCGCATTATATACTTCCATCCAGCCGCAGCGCGCGCCGGGCCATGGAGCTTCTTTGGAGATGCTCTTCATGGCGATAGCGGGAACATCGCCGATTATATCGCCGATCGGCACAGTTGTTTTGCCGTTATAGACTATATTGATATAGGTCTCATCGGAAATTACAAAAAGGTCATTTTCTTTGGCAATCCGGACGATATTCTGAAGCGCTTCGACA
>CAIVDK010000273.1 GCA_903904655.1 uncultured delta proteobacterium
GGCGTACTGATTATTGATGACAGCATTGACGAAAAGCCCTATACCGATGAAAGTCCGCTGCCGTACTGGCAAACAGACTGACCAGACAAATGCAAAATTGAAACTTCAATTTATTCATAAAATGTCCAGAGGAGAAGTGTGAACTTCGAGAGGCGGCTGCATGAGCCAGATATACCTGCCAGCAATAACATAACTTTCTTTTATTATCGCGCCGATAATGGTCAAATCAATAGTGCCAAAGTTAATTTTTTCAGGTAGAATCAAAGAGTAACTCAAACTTAACTTTCACATCGGAAACATGTTTATCAGATACCAACCATTTATCAAAATAAGGAGAATGTAACCATGGCTAAAATCCTTGTAGTAACCGAAAAACCGTTCGCAGCCGACGCGGTTGCGAGCATCAAGAAAGTGATCCTTGATGCCGGCTTTGAATTTGCCCTCTTGGAGAAATATACCGATAAAGGGGATTTTCTCAAAGCGGTCGCAGATGCCGATGCGGTCATCATCCGCAGCGATATTGTGGATGGCGAGGTGATGGATGCTGGTAAGAAGCTCAAGATCGTCGTGCGGGCTGGTGCAGGTGTTGATAACGTTGATTTGGGAGCGGCTACCGCTAGAAATATCGTCGTCATGAACACGCCGGGACAAAATTCAAACGCGGTCGCAGAACTTGCCCTGGGTATGATGATCTACCAGGTGCGCGCCTTCTTCAGCGGCAAATCGGGCAGCGAGTTGAAAGGCAAGAAGCTGGGTATTTTAGGATATGGATATATCGGCAAGCGGCTGGCTGAAATCGCCAAGGGACTTGGAATGCTGGTATATGCTTATGACCCCTTCGTCTCCAAAGAAACGGTTGAGAAAGACGGCGTAACCTATATGGAGACACAGCAAGAAATCTACCGCACCTGTTCTACGGTCTCGCTCCATTTTCCATCCAACGATAAAACCAAAGGTTCGGTCACCTATGAACTACTGGCAAGCATGCCAAAACCGGCTGTGGTCGTGAATACTGCCCGCAAAGAGCTCATCGATGAGGCAGCAATGCTGAAGATGTTCGCGGAACGCAGCGACTTTGTCTACTTATCTGATGTAGAGCCAGGCTGCAAAGAAGAAATTGCCTCCAAATTCCCGGGCAAATATTTCTTCACACCCAAGAAGATGGGCGCTCAGACAGCCGAAGCGAATAATAATGCCGGAATCGCGGCAGCCAGTCAAATTGTCGATTTTCTAAAAACAGGTAATAAGACGTACCAGGTAAACAAGTAAATATGCAGGAACAACTCACACGGTTGAAAGAAATCTTTGCAGAAGTATCCGACCTGAAACGGGCAGCCAGTCTGCTCAATTGGGATCAGCAAGTGAATATGCCACCCGGCGGGGCACAGGCACGCGGCGACCAGTTGGCTACCCTAAGCCGCCTGGCGCATGAACGTTTTACGTCAGCAGAGACGGGCAGCCTCTTAGAAAAGCTTAACGCCCATGCAGGAACGCTGGATCCAGAATCGGACGACGCCCGCATGCTAAAAATGACAACCCGCCATTACGCGAAACAAACCAGAGTGCCTTCGACCTGGGTGGCAGAATTTGCGCGGGTTAGCGCACTTTCGCAGCAGGCATGGTCGGAAGCCAAAGTGGAAAATAATTTCCCAAAATTTCGCCCGCACCTGGAAAAAATTGTGCGCCTCATCCGCCAATATGCCGATTTCTTCGCACCGTATGAACATATCTACGATCCATTGTTGGATAGTTTCGAACCCGAAGTAAAAACGCGCGAGGTGCAAGCCATTTTTGAGATAGTACGCCCGCGCCAGGTAGCCTTGATCCAGGCGATCCGCCAGAAAACGCAGGTGGAGAATGCTTTTCTCCACCAACCTTTTGATGAGCAAAAGCAATGGGATTTTGCCGTAGAAGCATTGAC
>CAIVDK010000274.1 GCA_903904655.1 uncultured delta proteobacterium
AGCAACTTTCTGCCAAGAGCCTGCTCTATGAAAGTCATCCCGTAAAAGATCAAAAATACTTGTTCGATAAATACGCCATCCAGCAGATCCCAATTGATTTCAATGGGAAAATCTGGACGCTTCGCCTTACGCAAACCAGCAACCTGTTCACGGGTGCCTACCTCAGGGTATGGCTTTTCCTGGCCAGCGGCATTCTCGTAACATTTCTGATGTCTTTACTGCTCCATACGCTCTTACGCAAGAACAAAGAGCTCCAACACATGGCCAGCATACTCGAAGAGAAAGTCACCGAGCGTACAGAGGATCTCTCGGAAACGAACCGCCGACTTGCCGCTGAAATTATCGAGCGCGACAACATAGAAAAGGTGCTGCGGGAGAGTGAGGAGCGTTATTGGATCCTGCTTTCCCAGGCTTCTGACGGGATAATTATAATGACCTCCGACGGCAGGCTGACAAGGGTCAATGAAGCATTTGCCCGGATGCACGGTTACAGCACAGATGAAATGCTGCACATGAACATACGTGATTTGGATACAGCCTTAACCACTGAACTGGCCCCCGAAAGGATGGGGCGGATTATGGCCGGGGAGACGCTGGTATTTGAAGTGGTGCACTATCACAAGAGTGGCCTTACTATTCCGCTAGAAGCATCGGCAAGTCGGATCTCTTTTGCCAATATCACCTACATTCAAGCTATTCACCGGGACCTCACCGAACGCAAGCGTTTAGTGGCGAGCGAGAAGGAGGCCCACGCCCAGCTTGAGAAGCTGGTGGAAAAGCGAACCGAGCAACTGCAACAGGAGCGGCAGCGCCTCGCCGGGATCATTGAGGGCACCAACGCCGGCGCCTGGGAGTGGAACGTCCAGACCGGGGAAGTTCATTTCGACGAACGATTGACTAACATCTTCGGATACACCTTAGCGGAATTGGCCCCCATCAGCGTCCGGACCTGGCTCGATTTAATCCATCCGGATGATCTAAAGGTATCGGAAGCAAATCTGCGGCGCCACTTCTCCGGCCGAACGGATCATTACGAATGCGAATTCCGGATGAAGCACAAAAACGGCGCCTGGGTCTGGGTACTAAGCCACGGGCGGGTCAACCAACGGACCCCCGAAGGCAAGCCGCTCCATATGTCGGGTATCCACAGGAATATCACGGAGAGCAAGAACGTCCAGAATTCGTTGGATCAGATAACAACCCGCCTGACGCTTGCAGCGCGCGCTGGCGGCATAGGCATCTGGGATTACGATATTACGAATAACCATCTGTTATGGGATGAGCAGATGTTTAAGCTCTACGGGCTCACGCCGGAGACGTTTGGCGGCGCTTATGAGACCTGGCAGTCAGGGATGCACCCGGATGACCGGCAGCGAGGGGACGCAGAAATTCAGATGGCTCTGAGCGGCGAAAAGGAACTCGACACGGAGTTCCGCGTTGTCTGGCCGGACGGAACCATTCATCACATCCGCGCCTTCGCCATCGTGCAGCGCGACGCCGAAGGAAAAGCCGTAAGAATGATCGGCACAAATTATGACGTTAGCCGAGACAAGCTGGAGGAGGAAAAGCTGCGGATCGCGATGCATGCGGCCGACGCGGCCAACCGGGCGAAGAGTGCTTTTCTGGCCAACATGAGCCATGAGATTCGGACGCCCATGAGCGGGGTGCTGGGCATGACGGGGCTGCTTTTATCGACGCCCCTCACGAAGAGGCAGCGCGACTACGCGGAGAAAATCCGGACGAGCGGTGGCGCACTGCTTACCGTCCTCAACGACATCCTGGATTTTTCGAGGATGGAGGCCGGGAAAATGGCCATCGAAACCATTGCCTTCTCCCTGGAAGATTTGATTGGCAATGTGTTGAGCCTCTTAGGTCCCCAGGCTGCGGAAAAGAGGGTGGAGCTGCACGCTTTTGTCGCCCCGAATGTTCCTGCGGCCCTCATGGGCGATCCCCAGCGCCTGACTCAGGTGATCAACAACCTGCTGGGCAATGCCGTCAAGTTCACGGAGAGAGGAGACATCCGCCTGGAAGCCAAGATCCTGCGGCGAACTGCGGCGAGCGTTAACCTGGAGATATCCGTGCAGGATACGGGGATCGGCATGACGGAAGAGGAGTTGTCACGGCTGTTCACGTCATTCAGTCAGGCCGACGTCTCCACAACCCGGCGTTTCGGGGGTACCGGCCTGGGACTGGCGATCAGCCGGCAGTTGGTCGAACTCATGGGGGGAACGATCCGGGCAGAGAGCATCCCCGGCAAGGGGAGCGTCTTTACAGTCGCTCTTCTCTTAGCGGTTGCCCCGGGTTCCAGGCGCAGCCTTCAGCCCAGCCCGGACTGGCAGGAAAAGAGGGCCCTCGTGGTGGACGACAACCCGTTCGCTCGCCAGTCCTTAGCCGAGCTTCTGGCTTCGTGGACGTTCCAGGTGGAAGCCGTCGCCTCCGGCGAGGAGGCCTTGACCGCCCTGCGCGAAGCCGAGGCAAAGCGGGCCCCGTTCGCGCTGTGCCTGCTGGACTGGCGGATGCCGTTCATGGACGGTATCGAGACGGCGGGACGAATCCGTAAGGAATCACTCTCACGCCAGCCGAAGCTGTTCCTCGTAACGGCTTACGACAAGATGGAGGCGCGGTTCACCGCGGAGGCGGACGTGGACATATCGGCGTTTATCACCAAGCCCGTATTCCCCCCGTCGCTTCTGTTCCGAAAGATCCAGTCGGCCTTCGGTGTCTCGGAGGAAAATGTGCCGGTGAAACCCCGGACGC
>CAIVDK010000275.1 GCA_903904655.1 uncultured delta proteobacterium
ACTTTATGGCGAAAGGATGATGATCTCCAATGCCACAGGATGCTCTTCCATTTACGGCGGAACCGCCCCGTTTACCCCATACCGGCCAAATATGGAAGGACAAGGTCCGGCGTGGGCCAATTCTCTTTTTGAAGACAACGCCGAATACGGGTACGGAATGGCTGTAGCGATTACCCAGCTCCGCAAGCGCATGGCCGACAGGATGCGCGCCGCCATCAAGGAAAACATCATGAATGCGGCTACAATGGACGCCATGAGAGCCTGGATTGAAGGCATGTATCATGCGGAAGCTTCCAAAACGGCCGCTCTGGCTTTAATTCCTTTGTTAACCAAAGAAACCAACGAGCTTTCCAGGGAACTTCTCAATCTGCGCCAGTATCTGATCAAGAAATCAATCTGGATCATCGGGGGCGACGGCTGGGCGTATGATATCGGCTACGGCGGCCTCGATCATGTGATCGCATCCGGCGAGGACATCAATATCCTGGTGCTGGACACGGAGGTTTATTCCAATACCGGAGGACAGGCATCCAAGTCAACCCCGGTGGGAGCCATTGCCAAGTTTGCCGCTTCCGGCAAAAAGGTTCGCAAAAAGGATCTCGGCGCCATGGCCATGACTTACGGCTATGTGTACGTCGCACAGGTTTCGATGGGCGCCAACAACAGTCAGCTCTTCCGCACCGTGAAAGAAGCTGAATCATATAATGGTCCTTCGCTCATCATTGCCTATTCTCCCTGCATCAACCATGGATTGAAATCAGGCATGGGCAAAGTGGAGGAGGAGATGGATCGCGCGGTAACTTCGGGTTACTGGCAACTTTATCGCTACAATCCTGTCAACGGAAATGAAGGTAAAAATCCCTTCACCCTTGATTCGAAAGAGCCCGAATGGACTACATTCCAGGATTTTCTTGCCAGTGAAGTCCGATATTCCTCTCTCCAGAAGATGTTCCCGGAAGATGCCGACGAATTATTCAAGGCCGCCGAAGAGAATGCAAAATGGAGATACAACCATTACAAACGTCTGGCCGGCATGAGTTATGAGAAATAAGAGCCGTTCGCGTTTCTGAATATTTTACGGAAAAGCATATATTTGTAGCACTATTTTGATTTACTAAAAGAAACTTTCATGGCAAATTTATCAACACGTTATATGGGTCTTCAGTTGAAGAACCCGGTCATTGTAGGAGCAAGCAATCTCGTGAAGGATGTGGACAATTGCAAAAGAATGGAAGAGGCCGGAGCCGCTGCAATTGTTTATAAAACCCTTTTTGAAGAGCAGATCGAACTTGAGCGGCTGCAGATGAGCGAAGAGTTGAACCAGTACAATGACCGCCACGCTGAAATGATCAGTCTTTTTCCCGACATCGATCATGCCGGTCCGCGGGAACACCTCAGTCATCTGAAAAAGGTGGTCAACTCTGTGAATATCCCCGTCATTGCCAGCCTGAACTGCACCTTCGATGAAACCTGGGTGGAATATGCCAGGCAACTTGAAAATACCGGCATCAATGCGCTGGAACTCAACTTTTATGCCGTCCCGGGCGATTTCAAGCGCGAGGGCAAGGCAATCCT
>CAIVDK010000276.1 GCA_903904655.1 uncultured delta proteobacterium
CATTAGCCACATCAAGCCCGGAATTATCAGTCTCAATTAATGCCGCTCTGGCTGGAAAGCCCCAAATCGCCCTCGGCGACGCCCTTGGCAGTAACATTGTGAACGTTGCCTTGATTCTCGGTCTTGCTTTAGTAATTTCTGAAATCCAGAGTCCTCGTGACAGCGTAAAACGGGATTTTCCTGTGGCGTTGCTGATCCCCATAATCACGGGTGTTCTGTTTCTCGATGGCGAGCTTTCCCGATTCGACGGTTTTTTGGAGAGGGAAAGAGGGGTCAAATCTTTAATCTTGACATTTCGGTATTTATGAAACAGGATGTACAGCATGAGCCGACCATTGAGAATCCAATATCCGGATGCGTATTATCATGTGACCTGCCGTGGGAATGAACAGCGGGCAATCTTCCGTAGCCCGGAAGACCGAAAGGATTTTTTTCGCCTGCTGGCCCGTTCAGTTGATATTTTTGAAGTCCGTCTCTTAGCTTATGCCCTGATGCCCAATCACTTTCACCTGCTGGCTTGCACGCCGAAAGGCAACCTTTCGGAATTCATGCGGCATTTCAATATCAGTTATACCGGATCATTTAATCGTAAATATCGCCGGTCGGGGCACCTGTACCAGGGTCGCTATAAAGCCTTTTTAATCGACGCGGATAATTACCTTTTGGAAGTATCCCGTTATATCCATCTGAACCCTTTAAGAATGAAATCAAAAGAGCCGATAGAAAAAAGGTGGCAGAGTTTGTTAAGTGACGAATTGACCAGTTTGCCGGGTTATCTTAATCCCAGTTACCGGAAAGCTTTTGTTCAATACGCCGCCGTTCTGGATTACTTCGGGGGTGAAGGCCGAAAAGCAAGTCATGACTATAAGAAGTTTGTCGCTGAAGCGATGGAAAAGGATCTTCCCAGTCCGCTGGAAAAAGGTAAAGGGACTGGAATTATAGGGAAAGAGGATTTTGTTGAGGAAATCAAGCAAGCGTTCGGGAAGGATAAGCAAGGTAAGAAATCCGCGAGAGAACAACCGGCGCTTCGAGAATTGGCTAAAAGTGTGCCGCCGGATCAATTGATTGAGGAATACGCACAACTGGTCAAACTGGACAGGGAAGCCTTAACAACGAAGGGGAAGCAATCGACGGAGCGGGCGATGCTGATGGAGGTGCTCCATCGATTCTGTAAAATATCACAGCCGGAAATTGGAAGACTTTTAGGTGGCATTGATTACAGTGCCGTAAGCCAGGCGAGAAAACGACTGTACATCAAAATCCAAAACGAGCCTGAATGGGAAAAGAAATTCAATCAAATTCAAGGCAAGCTCAGCCAAATGTCAAGATTAAAGATTTGACCCCAATTTCTCAATTTCTCTGTTTATCTGTAGCGCATACCTTGATGGCTGTTTCTTCTCTCCAATTCTTTGTTAATAGAATTGAGCACATCCAATTTATTGCCGGCCCAGACAGGGGCAAGGAATATATCGCGATAGCCGTCGGCGGTCAGACGCTGAATAACCATTTCGGGCGGCAAAACCTCCAGTACGTCAGCCGCAAGCGCCACGTATTTTTCCTTGCTGATCATGGGGATTGATCCTTTTTTGTACATATCGCCCATCAGTGTTCCTTCGAGAGCCAGTAGTGAATGAATTTTGATGCCGTTGATCGGCAGAGTGGCCAAAGTTTTTGCTGTCGTTAATACATCTTCGTCACTTTCATCCGGCAATCCGATAATAATGTGTACACAAATGTTCAGGCCGCGTCCCGAAAGAGCAGTGACCGCATCCAGAAACTGCTGAAAATTATGCCCCCGATTAATGAGCTGCAATGTTTTGTCGTGGACGGACTGCAAACCCAATTCGACCCAGACGTGCTGTTTTTTCGCATAGCCGCTCAAAAGCTCAATCACATCCGACCCCAGGCAGTCCGGCCTTGTGCCAATGGACAGGCCGAAGACGTCTTCTTGAGCCAGCGCTTCATCATAGAGCGCCTGCAATCCGGCCACCGGGGCGTAAGTATTGGTAAAGGTCTGAAAGTAAGCGATAAACTTAGAAGCGGACGGCTTATAATATTTTTTACCGGAAGCGATCTGATCGGTAATGGAGGGCAATTTACCGTGCTGGCGCAACGTCGAACCTCTGCCGTCGCAGTAAATGCAGCCGCCCGTGGCCACGTGACCGTCACGATTGGGACAGGTAAAGCCCGCGTCAATAGCCAGCTTGTGGACATTACAGCCAAACAGGTTACGCCAGTAACTTTTGAGATCGTAATATCGTTTATTGTTTTTCCAGAACGCCGGTTTGGCCATTTATCCTCTTTTTTATGTTGTGTTTTTTTTGCTGGAATACTATTGATTTGAAACAAGCGCAAGGGCTTGATTGAAGGAGCAACGAATTTGTCCGATTCTTACGACATATTAGTCATCGGTGGCGGTCATGCCGGTTGTGAAGCGGCGCTGGCTTCGGCGCGCATGGGCGTAAGGACGCTCTTGTTTAATATCAATCTGGATTCCATCGCGCTGATGTCCTGCAATCCGGCCATTGGTGGACTGGCCAAAGGACAGCTCGTGAAAGAAATCGACGCCCTCGGCGGTGAGATGGGTAAGATAACCGATAAAACCGCTGTCCATTTCCGGCTGCTCAACGCGTCCAAAGGCCCGGCTGTTCAATCGTCGCGCATGCAGTGCGACAAACAGCTCTACCGCCTGACCATGAAAGCCACCGTGGAGAATCAGAAAAATCTCTATATCCGTCAGGCCATGGTCGAGAGCCTTGTCATCGAGGACAATGAAATTAAAGGTGTGCTGGATTCGAGCGGATTTTTTTACGGCGCCAAAAAAGTTATTATCACCACCGGGACGTTTCTAAACGGTCTGGTGCATATCGGCACGTCGCAAACACGATCCGGACGCGCAGGCGAACTGGCCTCCGTTGGCCTGGCCAATCAACTTAAGGCACTCGGCTTTGAAGTGGGCCGGATGAAAACCGGCACGCCACCCAGGCTCAAAGCCTCGTCCATTGATTTTTCCTGTCTGGAACGCCAGGACAGTGATCCGGAACCTGCGCCTTTTTCATTTACCACCAAGGCTTTGCGGTCCGAACGCCTGCCCTCCTATTTTTCGGCCACATCCACCGAAACGCATCGCGTGATTCGGGACAATATTCAGCAGTCTCCGCTTTATTCCGGCGCTATCAAAGGCATCGGCGCCCGTTATTGCCCATCATTGGAAGATAAAGTCATGCGCTTCGGCGACCGTCAAAGTCATCCGGTAGTGCTGGAGCACGAAGGTCTCGACACACAGGAAATATATGCCAAGGGACTGGGCAACTCTCTGCCGCTGGAATTGCAATATCAGATTGTTCATAGCGTGCGGGGCTTGGAACAGGCCGAGATTATGCGCCCGGCGTACGCCATTGAATATGATTTTGTGCAGCCCAGCCAGCTCAAGCTCACGTTGGAAACAAAATTAATTTCCGGCTTGTATCTGGCCGGCCAGATCAACGGCACATCCGGTTATGAAGAAGCGGCGGCGCAAGGCCTCTGGGCAGGCATCAATGCCACCCGTGCCTTTCAGGGCGCTGTGCCATTTATTCTGGATCGCTCCGAAGCCTACATGGCGGTGATGATCGACGATCTGGTCACACGCGGCGTGGATGAACCTTACCGCATGTTTACCTCGCGCGCCGAATATCGGCTGATTCTGCGGGAAGACAACGCCGTCATCCGCCTGATGGGCAAGGGATGCGAGCTGGGGTTGATCGAGCGCGATCACTATGTTGATCTTCAAGATAAGATGAATCGCATCGCTGAGGGCATTGCCCACCTCAAGTCCGTGTCCGTTAAACCTTCGCCGGACGTGAATGAAGCGTTGACCAAACTGCAATCAGCGCCGATTACACAGGCCACAAACCTGTACGGCCTTTTGAAAAGACATGAAGTTGCTTATGATGATTTGGCCGGCTTCCCCGGCTGGGAGGCGCAAAGCGATCTCTTCATTAAAAAGCAGATAGAAATAGAAATCAAGTATGCAGGCTATATCAAGCGCCAGTTCGAAGCGACAAAGAAATTGAAAGATCAGGAAAAAAAGAAAATCCCGCCTGACTTCGATTATTCGGCTGTTCCCGGCCTTTCCAATGAGCTACGCACCAAGCTCACCCGTATCACACCCGCCACCATCGGTCAGATGGAACGCATCCCCGGCATGACCGAAGGCGCCATCTCCGCGGTTTTGATCATGATGAAGAAACAAGAACTGGCGGACAAATCCAATTAAAA
>CAIVDK010000277.1 GCA_903904655.1 uncultured delta proteobacterium
GCCTGTGGCTGTTGAAAGAGAGCAACCGGTCAAGTCCATCATAGCAGATGCGGGCCCGATCGCACCATTTGCAGACGGGCAGCTTCAGGAGGCCCGCCGCCTGGCGGATCGGGGCGATATGGACGCCGCAGTACAAATTTGCCAGGAAGTTGCCCGAACGGCTGGACCGGCCGCTGAAACATACTGCCTCATGGGCATCATCCACATGGCCAGGCAGGATATGAACGGCGCCGAGGATTGTTTTCGAAAGGCCCTCTATCTCGATCCCGGCCACTACGAGAGTCTCGTTCATGTAAGCCTCATCTATCGGCAAAAAGGGGACGAACGCAAGGCGGCCCTCTACCGGGAACGGGCCGAACGAAAGGCAGGCAGAAAGGGAAAGATAATGGAATCATCCCCAACGCTCTCCACGATCAAAGCGGCTGAGCATTTCAGGATAAGGACGGACTGATGGATATAAAAAGTATCCATGTTTTCTGCTGGAAGGAAAATGGAATCTTCGGCGATGGGTCATGTCCGGAACTGGTGCGTCTGATCCACTGCCGCCGTTGCCCGATTTATGCCGCTGCCGGAAGACAGCATCTGGATCAGGAGCTGCCGCCAGGATATCTGGCTGAGCGGACTTCCGTCATGGCCCAGCCGAAAGAGACGGTCAGAATGGGGACCCTGTCGGTGATGGCCTTTCGCCTGGCCGAAGAGCGGTTTGCCCTGAAGACTATCTTTTTTCAGGAGGCAGCGGAGCCTTCGCCGGTCCACACCTTACCGCTGAAGGTCAACCGCGTCTTTCGAGGGTTGGCCAACATTAACGGCGAACTTTTGCTGTGCCTTTCCGTTGCGGATCTTTTGGAGTTGACGGTTGGGGCCGAGGGCGATACATCAGCAGTGGTCTATGAACGAATGTTAGTGGTTGGATGCGAGGGACAGCGCTTTGTATTTCCCGTCGAACAGATTCTGGGAGTCCATCGGGTCGCCCCGGAGGATCTCGGGGAAGTCCCCGCCACATTGTCCCGCTCGGCAAGATCCCTGACACGGGGAATTTTCATGCTCAATGGCCATCATGTGGGGCTTCTGGACGAGGAGCGGCTATTCCCCGCCATGACGAGGAGTCTCAATCAATGACCACTCAAGCCACCAACTTTTCCATCGATCCCCTCATGCTGGATTTGTTCCGCGTGGAGTTGGAGAATAACACCCGAACCCTGGAGTCGGGACTGGTTACGGTGGAACGGGATCAAACGCCGGAACGGATAGAACCCCTTATGCGGGCCGCCCACTCCATCAAGGGGGCTGCCCGAATTGTCGGTTTAAATACGGCCGTCACCCTCGCCCACGCCATGGAGGAGGTCCTTACGGCTGCCCAACATGGGAAACGGTTCCTGACGCCCGATGGGGTGGACCGGCTCTTGAAGGGGAATGATTTTTTTGCCTCCCTTGCCCGCCTGGAAATCAGCGAGCTGGCTGCCGCTTTGGAAAAAGGATCTGCTGAGATTCAAGTTTTGTCAGATCACTTGCGAGACTTCTTGTCATCGCCAATGGAAGCCGTCCCGGAGACACCCCCGCGAGCAGCAACCGTAACAGCAGAGAAGCCGCCGGACGCCGCCGTCTCCCGAATAGCGCCGAGTATTCCCCCTGTCGTTACGGGAGCCCTTCTTCCCGGGCAACCGCCGCCTGTTACTTCCACACAAGACAACGCCTGCTATGGTGCTCCAACCGCTCCGCCGACCATGCGCACCCGCAGGGCACAAGACAAGGGAGATGGGGGCCTGGTTCGCGTCCGGGCGGAAAACATGAACCGTCTCATGGCTCTGGCCGGGGAATGCCTTGTCCAGACTCAGTCCGTTAAAACGGTGTATCAAAGCCTACTGGCCATGAAGAAGAATATCTTCGAGGCGGCCAAGCCCCTGCAGATCTCCCTTGAATCCCAGACACAAGAGGGAGACGGCGTTACAAAGGAAGGCGTCCAGGAAGCTCTGAGGCGTATTACTGCTGCCGAGCAGGCGGCCTCTCAGGATATTGTTCTGTTTGAACGCTTCTCCCGCCGCATGGAACATCTGGCCCATCGCCTGTACAACGAGGTGATCAGCAGCCGGATGGTGCCCTTCTCCGACGGCCTGTACGGCTTTCCCCGGATGGTCAGGGACCTGGCCCGGGAAACGGGGAAACAAGTCAACTTCGAAATCGCCGGAGCTGCCACACCGGTCGATCGAGACATTTTGGAGAGATTGGAGGCACCCCTGTCCCACCTCATCCGCAACGCCATCGATCATGGCATGGAGACACCGGGTGAACGGAAGGCGGCAGGCAAACCAGCCGAAGGGACCCTCATCCTGGAGGCCCGGCATGTAGCGGGGATGTTGAACATCTCGCTGGCCGACGACGGTCGGGGAATCAATCCGGAAGACCTCCGGAGCAAGATTGTCGAAAAGGGATATGTCACACCGGAGATGGCCGGGAGCCTGAGCCGAACCGAGCTGTTCGAGTTTTTGTTTTTGCCGGGGTTCTCGACGGCCAAGGCCGTGACGGAGATCTCCGGACGGGGTGTCGGCCTGGATGTCGTGTTCAACATGGCTCATGAGGTGGGCGGCTCCGTGCGCGTTGACGCCGGCGCCGGTCGGGGCGCCCGCTTCCACCTCCAATTGCCGCTGACGCTTTCGGTCCTGCGGACCTTGTTGCTTTCGATCGGCGGTGAGCCTTACGCTCTGCCCCTGTCCCGCATTGACCGGATTCTGTCTCTTACCCACGCCGATATCCGGGATATTGAAGACCGCCCATACTGCACCCTGGACGGGGAGCATGTGGGCATCCTCGACGCCCGTCAGCTTTTTCAATTGCCGCCGGCGGCTACCCCGTCGGAACGGTTCGACGTTATTGTCATCAGCGACCGATTGAATCGCTATGGCCTGGCGGTTGATCACGTCATCGGTGAAGAAAACCTCGTTGTCCGCCCCCTCGACCAACGCTTGGGAAAGGTTCCCAACATCAGCGCCGGCGCCATTCTGGACGATGGTTCGCTGGTCGTCATCTTCGACGTGGACGATCTGGTCCGGTCCATCCATCAACTATTGACCACGGGCAAGCTCCAGAAAATCGGCAAAGGCCCTCAGGCCTTGCCGGCAGGGAAAAAACGAATCCTCGTCGTTGACGATTCCCTCACCGTGCGTGAGGTTGAGCGCAGGCTTCTGGTGACCGCCGGCTACGAGGTCGCCACAGCCATTGACGGCGTAGATGGCTGGAACACCTTGAAAGTCCAACCCTTTGATCTGCTCATTTCTGACGTCGATATGCCCCGGATGAACGGGATCGACCTTGTCCGAACGGTTAAGACCGATCCTCTTCTCAAGGAAATGCCGGTCATGATCGTTTCCTACAAAGACCGCGAGGAAGACCGCCTGCGGGGCCTCGAAGCCGGGGCCAACTATTATCTTACCAAAGGTAGCTTTCATGATGAAAGCCTGCTTACCGCTGTACGCGACCTGATCGGAGCCCCCTGATGCCCCTCAAAATTGCCCTTGTTCATCATGATGTTGCCGCCCTGAGAATTCTGCGTCAGGTTATCACCCTGGAAACAGACTACACAGTTGCCTGGATAACCGGTAACGGGGTTGAGGCTCTCGGGATGTGCCGACGCTATCCGCCGGATATACTGCTGGTTGATCTCGCCCTGGCCGACATGGATGGCGCCCGGTTCATCTGTGACGTGATGAAAGAGACACCCTGCGCTATCCTGGTCCTGTCCGATGCCATCGGGAAGCAGGCGGGAAAGGTCTTCGAGGCGATGGGTTGCGGAGCGCTGGATGCCATCGCCACACCCATCTGCGAGGAGGACGGTTCCTTAAATGGCGGGGACGCCCTGCTTAAAAAAATGGCCACGATGGCCAAGCTTCTGGGAAGCGCGTCTAAACCTTCGCGGGCAGGCGCTCCCGTGACCCGATCGGAACTGGATCGCTGGCCGCCTCTGATTGCCATCGGCTCTTCCACAGGAGGCCCTAAGGCCCTGGCGGCTATCCTGTCTGCTCTCCCGAAAGGTCTGGATGCCGCCATTGTTATCTGTCAGCATGTCGATCTCCAGTTTGCCCAGGGCCTGGCGGATTGGTTGAACTCCCAGACATCCTTCACCGTCGCCCTTGCCCGGGAGGGAATGCGGCCCCAATCCGGCATGGCGTTGGTTGCGGGAACGAACGATCACCTCGTTCTGGGACAGGATCGGGCCTTCCACTATACGGTCGATCCCCGGGATTATCCTTATCGTCCGTCCGTCAACGTTTTCTTTGAAAGTCTCCAGAAATACTGGCCGCGGAAAGATCTGGCGATTCTCCTCACGGGTATGGGACGGGACGGCGGAGAAGGATTGGCTTCATTGCGCAGGGCGGGCTGGCACACCATCGTCCAGGATGAAAAAACTTCCGTTGTCTATGGCATGCCGGCAGCGGCGGTGGAACTGGGGGGCGCGGTCGAAATCCTGCCTCTGGAAATGATCGCGGGAGCAATTTTGAAAAAGATACCCATCAGCAAAGGAAACATATCATGACGGAAAACGAAACACAAAACGCCGCCCGGTCCGCAAACCCGGCCTCAGTGCCCGCCCTGACGGCACACAAAATCAAGGTCCTTCTCATCGACGATCAAGCCATTGTCGGCGCGGCGGTGAAGCGGATGCTCGAACCGGAAACGGATATCGTCTTTCAGTTCTGTCAGGACCCCACCCAGGCCATCCCGACCGCCGCCAGATTTGAACCGACGGTTATCCTTCAGGATCTCATCATGCCGGATATCGATGGCCTGACCCTGGTGAAATTCTTCCGGGTCCACCCGCAGCTTAAGGATGTGCCCCTGATCGTCCTGTCCTCCAAGGAAGAGGCGGAGACCAAGGCCGACGCGTTTGCCCTGGGAGCAAACGACTATATGGTGAAGCTTCCTGATCGAATTGAGCTCATCGCCCGAATCCGTTACCATTCCCAGGGCTATATCAATCTCCTCCAGAGAAACGAGGCCTTTGCCGCCCTTCTCGCCAGCCGCCAGGCCCTGGCCGCAGAGCTGGCCCAGGCGGCGGACTATGTCGTTTCTCTCATGCCCGCGCCTTTATCCGAAGGA
>CAIVDK010000278.1 GCA_903904655.1 uncultured delta proteobacterium
CACAATTAATAAAAATATTCAGGATGATTATTTTAATTACTATTTCTTTAATAGTAATTATTTGGACGGGTTTGTCAAGGCACTTCTTTGCATACGGCATCACAATGGAGGGGAGTAACAGCATTCGTAACTGTAGTCCGCGCCTTTAGGTGCGAACAACAGGCATAAAGTTTTGTAATCGTAGAGATACTAGGGATCTGCTCTTAAGAAACATAAGCGAGTCATTGACGAAGGATGTTTTTAAGATTTGTGGCGGACTGAGACGGATTGTCTGCCGCGCAGATGGCCGATACAACGGCCAGGCAATCGACACCTGCCTCTACAACAGCCCGGGCATTGGATTCATTGATCCCGCCGATGGCCACAATAGGGTGGCGGCTGAAGAATTTTATTTTTTTAAGACCTTCCAATCCCCAGGGCTCTTTGGTGTTCGTCTTGGTGGGCGTGGCAAATACGGGGCTGACGCCGATATAATCCACATCCAGCCTTTGGGCTGCCTCGACGTCTTCCCAGGTTTCAACTGACAGACCGATGATGGCGTTTTTCCCCATCAGTTTACGGGCTGTCGAATAGGGCATATCCTCCTGTCCGATATGCACGCCATCCGCGCCGCAGGCCAAAGCGACATCGATTAGATCATTGATGATCAGGGGAACGTTAAAAGGAAGTAAAATATTTTTGACGGCTATCGCTTCTTCCACGAAAAGACGCGTGGAAATGTCTTTCTCCCGCAACTGGACATAAGCTGCGCCTCCCTGCACCGCTTGCAGGATAATCTCCGGCAAAGGTCTATTGCGGCACAGGCCGCGGTCTGTCACCAGATAAACACCACGCATGACTACTCCTCTATTTTTAAATGCCGGGTCATATCATCTTCCGTCAGCCGATAGAGAATATCCAGAAAATGCATTTGCAGCGAGCCGGGACCCGCCGATCGGGAAGCGGCCATTTCACCGGCGATGCCCATCACAGCCATGGCTTTAGCTGCAGCCACCAAAGGATTTTTTTCCACGGCGGCAAACGCACCACACAGCGCGGTGGCCGTACAACCCAATCCCGTCACCTTCGTCATCATCGGATGACCGTTTGCCACTTTCACAATCCGGTTTTCAAAAATGATGTAATCCACAGCGCCACTGATGCAGACGGCGCATTTGTGTTTTTCACTGATCCTTTGCGCCGCATGAACCGCTTCATTCGAATCCGCCGTGCTGTCAACACCCTTTGTTTGCAGCTTATCGTCGATAAGCGCCATAATTTCGGAGGCATTGCCCCGGATAATCGTCGGCTGATCGGCGCTGATCAGATCGCGAATTGTGCGTGTCCGATAAGGAGTCGCCCCCGCGCCGACCGGATCGATGATCACGGGCACACCTTTGGATCTGGCCTTGGCAAAAGCCTTGAACATTCCCCTTATCCAAGGGGCGCTGATCGTGCCGATATTGATGACCAGCGCGGAGGCTATCGCTGCCATGTCTTCCACTTCTTCTTCCGCATGGATCATCACGGGCGACGCGCCGATCGCCAGAAGCGCATTGGCGGTGTTGTTCATCACCACGTAATTGGTAATGTTGTGAATCAGCGGGCTTTTTGCGCGAATATCTTCAATCGATTTGTAAATTTCCGTTCCGGTTATTTTCATTCTTTTTCCCCTTGTGTTGCATGCTTTATGGCATTTGAATCAAACAATCAATGTCAAACTATATCTATTCTTTTCACCTTAAACATTCAACCACCTCGCGAGCTCGCTGTCGAGGTATGAAATGAACGTCATTGATATCGCGAGCTCGCTCGCGGAGAATTAACGCTCGTCCCGCAACAGCGGGATTAAAAAAGAGGCTTCTGTTTGTAATCATAACATTTTGACAGGTCGTTTTATCAGTGCTATCATCAGACCAGTTAATAGATCGTACAGGAGGAATTTTTATGCAGCCAACTATCAAATACTCTGAAGATGTCGTTCCGATAACCGATCTGAAGATCAATCCGGGACGGATTGTCAATCAGGTGGATAAAACCCGCAGACCGGTGCTCTTGACCAGCCGGGGGCGGGGTGTCGCCGTTGTGGAATCGATAAAA
>CAIVDK010000279.1 GCA_903904655.1 uncultured delta proteobacterium
GATCATTTCCAATATTTTTCTTGCATTAAATCGAATTATCATTTACAGAACGCGACCAATGAAAAGCTTAATTTAATTGATTTTGTTGCAGAACGCCGATGATAATCCGCGTTGACATTTTGAGTAATGCATATATAAGTCAATAAACAAGAGGCGAGAGTGGCGGAATTGGCAGACGCACTGGACTTAGGATCCAGCCCGCTTAGCGGATAAGGGTTCAAGTCCCTTCTCTCGCACCAGAATGAAAACGTATAATAATTTCGAATAAGGAGAATAAAGGAGTGAGTGAGCTTTCCGTAAAAGTAGAGGATATCAGCCAGGTTAAGAAAAAAATATCATTTGAGATACCCTGGGCTTTTGTTAAAGATGAGTTGGAAAATGTTTATCGTGATATTGGCAAAAAAGCCAAGATAAAAGGTTTCCGTCCGGGAAAAATTCCCCGCAAGATACTGGAAACTCATTTTAAAGCCGATGCCGAAGGGGAAACCTGTACGAATATTGTCAACAAGTACTATTGGCAGGAGCTTGATAACCGCAAAATTGTAACGCTTTCCCGTCCGGAAATTGAGCAGGATGGATTAAAGGAAAACACAGACTTTGCTTTCAGCGCCTCTTTTGAAACGGAACCGGCCTTTGAACCGCAAGGTTATCAGGGGATTGACTTAGAAAAGATAAACATTTCCGTATCGGAAGAGGACATGGAGAAACGTCTTCAGGAAATCCGCAAGATGTTTGCCACTATGCAGGATGTCATGGAGGATCGGCAATCTGTGATGGGTGATTTTATAACAATTGACTTTACAGGAACGATGAATGGTGAAGCGCTTCCAGAGCTTAAATCGGACAATTTCCTGCTGGAGTTGGGATCGAAAAGGTTTATTCCCGGCTTTGAAGAGCAACTCGTAGGGATGAAAAACGGCGAAACAAAAGAGATCAATCTCACATTTCCAGCCGATTATCATGAGAAAAAGATGGCAGGCAAGGATGTTGTGTTTACGGTGATCATCAAAGGCCTCAAAGAGCAAAAACTGCCTGAAATCGACGAAAACTTCATTAAAAATTTCGACAAGTATAATACCTTGGAAGATTTTAAGGATGACGTTCGAAAATCAATGGAAGATCAATGCAAGCGCCAGAGCGATTCACAACTGAAGGACCAAATCACAGAAGTCGTTCTTAAGGCCAACGAATTTGAAGCGCCGCCGTCACTGGTGGAGCGACAAATTTTCTATATGATATCGGATACGCAAAAAAGGATGAAATCCGCCGGCATGGATGAAAAAAACGCGATGGAACTGAGCTTTGGCATGCACGATCAGTTCAAGCAGGACGCGGAAAAAACGGTTAGATCCTTTCTTCTTCTCAAAAAAATAGCTGAAAAAGAAGATATTACGGTCTCTGAAGATGATATTGATAATCATATTAAGGAATTAGCTAATATTCACCACACGGATTATGAAGTAGTCAAGAGCGCCTATGAGAATGAAGAGAGAGTGGACTCTTTGAAATCGGAAATTATCCAGAAAAAGGTATTTGACTTTATCGAACGTGAGGCCAATATTAAAGTAGTTGAGAAATTTGGAATGGAGCAGGAGGTTGCCCCTTGAATTTAATACCGATGGTGGTGGAACAAGATGGTCGAGGCGAAAGGGCATTCGACATTTATTCCCGCCTTTTGAAAGACAGAATTATATTTCTGGGGACGGCTATCGACGATAATGTCGCTAATGTTGTTGTTGCCCAAATGCTTTATCTGGAAGCCGAAGACCCGGATAAAGAGATTTTTTTCTATTTGAATTCGCCTGGTGGACATGTCAGTTCGGGCATGGCTATTTATGATACGATGCAGTATATTAAACCTCAAATTTCAACGGTATGCATGGGGCAGGCGGCCAGCATGGCTGCAATTCTTCTAGCGGCCGGTGAAAAAGGGAAAAGATTTGCCCTGCCGCATTCACGAATTTTAATTCATCAACCTCTGGGGGGTTTTCAGGGTCAGGCGACGGATATTGACATTCAGGCCAGAGAAATCCTGAGATTAAAAGACGAATTAAACAAAATCCTCGCTGATTTAACCGGTCAGCAACTGACAAAAATTATGAATGATACGGAGCGCGACTACTTTATGACCAGTCACCAAGCTAAAGACTATGGTTTAATTGATGACTTAGTAGTAAGAAAACCTGCGTTATCCGGCGTTAAATAAAGGAGAATTTAAGTGATAAAAAGAAGTAAAGATAATCGAGGTCAAGGTATGCTATTTTGTTCATTTTGCGGGAAGATGCAAAGCGAAGTCCGTAAATTAGTCGCGGGTCCGACTGCTTATATTTGCGACGAGTGTATCGAACTGTGCCGTTGTATCGTTGAAGAAGAAGAAAAGACGGTAGAAAAAGGCCCTAAAAATGTTTTGCCTGAACCGAAGGAAATTAAGAAATTTCTTGATTCCTATGTCATCGGTCAGGAAAAAACAAAGAAAATACTAGCCGTGGCGGTTTATAATCATTATAAAAGGCTGTTTTCCAATGTCAGTTCTACGGATGGTGTTGAAATTCAGAAAAGTAACGTCCTTTTGGTCGGTCCTACAGGGTCGGGAAAAACATTACTGGCAAAGACACTGGCAAAAATGCTCAATGTTCCCTTTACGATAGCGGATGCCACCACCTTGACTGAAGCCGGATATGTAGGTGAAGATGTTGAAAATATCATTTTAAGTCTGCTGCAAAATGCTGATTATGATGTCGCACGCGCATCAAAAGGAATTGTTTATATTGATGAAATAGACAAGATCGCAAAAAAATCAGGCAACCCTTCCATTACCCGGGATGTTTCCGGTGAGGGTGTTCAGCAAGCCCTGCTGAAAATCATGGAAGGAACCATGGCCAATATTCCACCGAAAGGCGGCCGCAAGCATCCGCAACAGGAATTCATTCAGGTTGATACCACGAATATTCTGTTTATCTGTGGTGGTGCTTTCAATGATCTGGAAAACATTATTTCCAAACGTATCGGCACGAACACCATGGGCTTCGGTGCGGAAATTAAAAGCAAGAAAGAAAAAAGAATTGGAGAGTTGCTGGCGGAAGTTCGATCTGAAGATCTGCTCAAATTCGGTCTTATTCCCGAATTTATCGGTCGTCTGCCCGTTATTTCCACGCTGGATGATCTGGACGAAGCCTCATTGGTTCGTATTTTAATGGAGCCTAAAGATGCGATCATCAAACAATACAAGAAACTATTTGAACTGGAAAACGTCAATCTGAAGTTTACAGACGGTGCACTACGTTGTGTAGCCAAATTATCCATGGAACGAAAATCCGGTGCGCGTGGTTTACGCTCCGTTCTGGAAAACACGATGCTCGAAGTGATGTACGACATTCCGTCGCAGCGGGATGTGAAAGAGTGTGTGATCAGCGAGGAAGTTGTTATCAACAAGGAAAAACCAATTTTGATATACGACACAAAATCTGAGTCTGCATAACAAAAAACTACTTAGGGAAATTGAATGATCGAAGAACAAAACTATAATGACCAAAATAAAACGAACATCATTCCTCTTTTACCGCTGAGGGATGTGGTTGTTTTTCCGCATATGATTGTGCCGTTATTTGTCGGCCGGGAAAAGTCTATTGCCGCTCTGGAATCCGCCATGAAATACGAAAAAGGAATTTTCATGGTAGCCCAGAAAAACGCAAAAAAGGATGATCCCGCAGAGGAAGACATTTACCGGGTTGGAACGATAGGCATTATTATCCAGCTGCTGCGCTTGCCGGATGGCACTGTGAAGGTGCTGGTCGAAGGTAAGACGCGCGGATCTATCCAGGAATATCTCAAGAATGACGATTTCTTTCTCGTGAAAGTCGCTGATATTGAAGATGTCGATGATGACCCGAATGACATCAGAAAACAGGCGCTGATGCGCAGCATCAAAGAATCTTTTGAGCTTTATCTGAAACTCAGCAAGAAAATTCATGTGGAAATGATGGGGACGATTGCCGCAATTGAAGACCCATCCAAGCTTGCCGATGTAGTGGTTACCCATCTCAATGTAAAACTGGAAGATAAACAAAAGATAATGGAAATCTACAACATCAGTGAACGGCTGGAAGCCATTTATTCGCTGATGCTCTCTGAAATAGAGATTCTGCAGGTCGAAGAAAAGATCAAGCGTCGCGTCAAAAAGCAGATGGAAAAAACCCAGAAAGATTACTATCTTAATGAACAAATGCGCGCCATCCAAAAGGAGATGGGCGAAAAAGATGATTTTAAGAATGAAATAGTAGATCTGGAAAAGCGTCTCAAACAGAAGAAGCTCTCCGAGGAAGCAACAAAGAAAGTTCGCCAGGAAATTAAAAAATTGCAGATGATGGCGCCTATGTCGGCGGAAGCAACTGTTGTTCGCAATTATATCGACTGGCTGTTGGATATGCCCTGGTCGGACGTCACAGAAAATAAGCACACTTTGAAAGAATCAGAAAATATCCTCGATGAAGACCATTATGGATTGAAAAAAGTTAAGGAAAGAATCATTGAATATCTGGCTGTTCAATCCCTGGTTAAGAAAAATAAAGGGCCGATTCTCTGTCTGGTCGGGCCTCCCGGCGTGGGAAAAACGTCGATTGCCAAATCAGTAGCCCGCGCCACGAATCGAAAGTTTGTTCGTATATCCCTGGGCGGGGTCCGCGATGAAGCGGAAATACGCGGTCATCGCAGAACCTATATCGGCGCAATGCCGGGGAAAATCATTCAATCGCTCAAAAAAGCGGGGTCAAATAATCCTGTCTTCTGTCTGGACGAAGTGGATAAACTCAGCTCCGATTTTCGCGGCGATCCCTCCTCCGCTTTGCTTGAAGTGCTTGATCCTGAACAGAATTTCGCATTCAATGATAATTATCTGGATGTAGATTATAATTTATCTGACATTATGTTCATCACGACAGCTAATATTTTGCAGACCATACCGGCGCCCTTGCAGGACAGAATGGAAGTGATCCGCATTGCCGGTTATACGGAACAGGAGAAACTGCAAATCGCAATAAAATTCCTCCTGACGAAGGAAACGGAAGCCAATGGTCTGGCAGTTGAGAATATTGAGTTTACCAAAGGAGCAGTTCTAAGAATTATCCGGGAATACACAAGGGAAGCGGGGGTACGTAATCTGGAACGAGAGATTGCGTCAGTATGCCGCAAAGTTGCCAAAGAAATTGTCAGTAACGGCGCCCGGAAAAAAATTGTAATCAGTTCCAAAAACCTACCGAAGTATTTGGGTGTTCCGAAATTCCGTCATGGCGAAACAGAAGAGAAACATCAGATTGGTTTGACTACCGGGTTAGCCTGGACGGAAGTCGGAGGCGAATTGCTGGCCATTGAAGCATCCATCATGGAAGGAACAGGCCGCATGGTTATGACCGGGAAACTGGGTGACGTCATGCAGGAATCGGTTCAGGCGGCCCTTACCTATATCCGCGCACGTGCCGAAAAGTTTGGTTTGGCGAAAAACTTTTACAAGAAAATAGACATACATGTCCACGTGCCTGAAGGAGCGATTCCCAAGGATGGCCCATCCGCCGGCATTGCGATGGCCACATCGATTGCCTCGGCTCTCATGAAAAAGAAAGTTCGCGCGGACATGGCCATGACTGGTGAAATCACATTAAGGGGTCGGGTATTGCCTATCGGTGGTCTGAAAGAAAAAATTCTTGCGGCTCATCGCGGCAACATTAAAATGGTTATTATTCCGAAAGATAATGAAAAAGATCTGGCGGAAGTACCCCACAATGTTCAAAATGCGCTGAAAATCGTTTTTGTCGATCACATCGACGAGGTGCTGGATATTGCTTTTGTAAAAGATGAGGATGATTTCAGCGAGGCTGTAACAACCGATATACAGGTTGGCGCCCAGCCGGTGAATTAACGGAGATTGCTGATTTTATATCTTGACAAGAAATCTCAATATTGCTAGAAGCCATGCAGCTTTTTTTAGGCATGTGGGCGGGTAGCTCAGCTGGAAGAGCGCCACGCTTACACCGTGGATGTCACAGGTTCGAGCCCTGTCCCGCCTACCAGAATAAGAAAAAGGAAGTTAAGATACTTTAATAAATGATTTTTGGGGGTCATAGTTAAGTTGGTTATAACGCCGGCCTGTCACGCCGGAGGGCAGGGGTTCAAGTCCCCTTGGCCCCGCCAAAAAACCGAAGGGAGTCAGCTTATTGCGACTCCCTTTTTTTGTTGATACTTGCATGATAAGGATGATTGACATAATCTATTGGTCATGTTTAATAAGCAACTACGATCTATCTGCCGATCAAAGCGAGTCTGCCGGGACAGAAAGAAAAAAGCACTGAAATGATCGCTTCGGTCATTGAATGGAAGAAAAAGATTTAAGCAGAATGCGGCCTGAGTATTTACGAGGCCTGTAATTTCAGGAGATATTAAAACGAATATGAGGAAAATTTCTGATCTATTTTTCTGGCGTAAGCCCGAGCATATTCGTCGAGAAATATTTTCGATATTGGCCAAAGGGCAGAAAAGCGGTGTCTTGGACGATGCATCACGAAAGATGATCGAAAATATCCTGGATTTTACATCCATCCTGGTCCGCGAAATTATGATTCCACGGACGGATATTGTCTCTATCAGCGAGGACGATACACCGGAAGACATTATTCAGGAGCTTGCCGATTCTCATTACACACGCATTCCTGTACACCGGGGGTCGATTGATAATATCATCGGTATTCTGAATGTTAAAGATCTGCTTAAAATCTGGTCGCAACCCCTGACAATCGCCGATATATTGTCACACCTGACCAAGCCTTATTACATCCCTGAAACGAAAAACGCTCATTTGTTGTTTTATGAGCTTAAGAACAATAAAAAACATATTGCCATTGTTATCGATGAATATGGTGGCACGTCCGGTCTAGTCACCCTTGAGGATTTACTGGAAGAGATCGTCGGCGATATCCGGGACGAACATGAAGAAAAGACAGATTCCGAAGACATTATCCAGACTGACGAGGGATCCATTATCGTTGATGGACGCACCGAAATCGAGAAAATAGAAGAGCACCTGAATATGCGTCTGGAAAGAGGCCGATATGAAACGGTGGGCGGTCTTATTTTAAATACGATTCGACGAATTCCTCACCAGGGAGAGAATTTTCAAATAGAAGGAATGGATATTACCATCGAAAACGCCGACGAACGCAATATTAAAAAAGTTAAAATAACCAAAGTGGACGATGAAAATTTAAATGAAGAATAGCGATTCACAAGTAAAGCCGGAAACGTCAAACAAGAAGCTGAGTGGCCACAGCATTTTTTTCGCATTGCTCAGCGGTATTTTATTGTTTTTATCTTTCCCCAAGTTTGGCCTCGGATTCATTGCCTGGATTGCCTTCGTTCCCCTGTTTATTGCTTTACGAGAGGTTGTGTCCTTTCGCAGGGCATTTTTCCTGGGATGGATTGCAGGACTTACTGCTTGCGTTGGCATCATATACTGGATCACATACGTCGTTGTGAATTACGGCCATCTGCCCTTGTATCTGGGCGTAATAATCATGCTGCTGCTGGCTTGTTATTTAAGTCTTTATATCGCTTTATTTGCTGCAGGAATTGTTTATTTGCGAAGAAAGGTTCCTCTTTGCTTTGTTGCGCCTGTTTTATGGGTATGTCTGGAATATGTCAAGTCGCAGTTGTTTACCGGCTTTCCCTGGGAAAATTTGGGTTATTCCCAGTTTAATAATGTCTTTTTCATCCAGATTGCAGATATAACGGGTGTGTTCGGATTATCTTTCCTGATTATTCTTTTAAACACCGCTTTTTTTGAAATCATTTCAGAAAGATCAAAAAAGGCATTTGCTCTGGCCGCAAGCGTGATGCTTCTATGGGCTGGTGTTTACGCATATGGCGTATGGCGAATCCAGCAGGTGGATCAAAAATTGAAGGATGCTCCCGTCATGGATGTATCTCTGATTCAGGGAAACATCGATCAATCCATTAAATGGAATGAAAATTTCCAAAAAGAAACTATTAATATTTATGAAGAGTTGTCATTGCGTCATCCGGCTGTCAATGGAGGTTTGATTGTCTGGCCGGAAACAGCCGTGCCTTTTAACTTTCAGGATGAAAACGACTTACGTAATCGGATAAGCGAAGTATCGGTGAAAACAAAAAGTTGGTTTATCTTCGGCTCCATGAGCTATGCCTCGGGCAGAGAGAAAACCGAATATTTTAACAGCGCCTATTTGCTTTCACCCGAAGGCGACGTTCGTGGTAAATATAATAAGGTACACCTTGTTCCTTATGGAGAATACGTGCCGCTTAGAACAATATTTCCTTTCATCAGCAGTTTGGCCGCGGGAATTGGTGATTTTGCCGAAGGAAAAGGGTTTTATCCTTTAACCATGGGCGAAAGAAAAATTGGCGTGATGATCTGTTATGAAGGAATCTTGCCCGAAGCGGCCAGAACATATAAAAACGCCGCAGCCGAATTATTGGTAAATATTACAAACGACGCCTGGTTCGGCACAACATCTGCTCCGTATCAACACCTGTCTATGTCTATTTTCAGAGCGGTGGAGACGCGGCTTTATCTTGTGCGTGCAGCAAATACAGGCATCTCCGCAATCGTCGACCCAACGGGAAAAATTATCAAGCAAACCGAAATATTTAAAAAAGATGAAATTCATGGTCGTGTTAAATTCATCGTAATACCGACTTTTTACGCAAGACATGGTGATTTGCTGGTAGGGGTCAGTTTTATAGGCCTGATTATTTTTTTCTTATGGAACTTAAAAGGGAGGAATAAAAATGTCCGTCGAAAACATACAGGAAGCAATTAATGATCTGAAAAAAAGAATTCAATATATCGGAGAATGTCTTTGACGTCAGCGAGCTGGAATTAAAAATTAAAGATCTTGAAATTTTATCCACTAAAAATGATTTCTGGGATGATCAGGAAAAAGCCCGTGCCATCCTGCAGAAGAAAACAAAATTATCCGACTCGCTCGATCAGTGGAAAAGATTTCAAAGCCAGATTAAAGATGCTGAAAACCTCTGGTCAATTGCCTCTGAGGAAAAAGATGAACAGGTCATAAATGATCTTGCTTCTGAACTGGATCAGTTGTCTTCCGACGTTAAACTGGAAGAACTCAAAATGATGCTCTCCAGCGAGCAGGATCCGATGAATGCAATTATGTCCATTCATGCCGGCGCTGGAGGGACGGAAGCGCAGGACTGGGCGGAGATGTTGATGCGTATGTATCTGCGTTGGGCCGAAAAGAGAAATTTTAAAACAAATATTATTGATTATCTGCCGGGAGATGAAGCAGGCGTCAAAAGCGTATCTTTTACCGTGGAAGGTGAATATGCCTATGGTTATGCCAAAGCCGAAATCGGGATTCACCGTCTTGTCCGTATTTCTCCATTTGATGCGGGAGCCAGACGTCATACCTCCTTTGCTTCCGTCTTTGTTTATCCCGAAGTCGATGATGAAATAATAATAGATATCAACGAGGACGATTTAAGAATCGACACATTCCGATCGGGTGGCAAGGGCGGTCAGCATGTCAATAAAACGGACTCCGCCGTGCGAATCACCCATTTGCCGACAAACATTGTCGTGCAGTGCCAGAATGAAAGATCGCAGCACAAAAATAAAGCGATGGCCATGAAATATCTTAAATCGAGGCTCTATGAAAGAGAACTCCAACAAAAAAAAGAAAAGCTCGACGAAGAAAATAAACTTAAAAAAGATATTGCCTGGGGCAGCCAGATTCGTTCCTATGTTTTGCACCCATACAAAATGGTGAAAGACCATCGGACGAATCTCGAAATTGGCAATGCTCAAAAAGTACTGGATGGCGATCTTGATGATTTTATCCAGGCCTATTTGATGATTGTCGGAAATCGAGCACCAAATGCGTCCCGAATCAGTTAGGTAACTACATAATAATATACAAGATTGTCAAATTGTTTTGGTATATAAATAAAATGTGCTATAAAACTTCGCAAAGTTAACCATGATGTCGTTTGCGCCAGGATAAAAAGCGAGCTGATTAGTGATCAGAAGCACGATGTACTTTTGTTTTGCAGCCGAAAAAGAATTCAGGAGACCCTATCCATGTTGAAATGCATAAAATATGTTTCATCAATTTGTATTATCTTTTGTTTGAGTGTCGCCATCTTGTTGTTTGCCGGCCATCAGGTCAATGCCGAAAATGTCAATCACAATGACGCTCTATTGAAGAAAAAGATGGAAGATAAAGAACAGAAACATGTCGTGCCGCAAGTGACAGTCGATTCCACCAAGAATATTATTACCAATGCGCCACGCCAAAATTCAGCGGATGAGGCCGCCAAAGCAAAAGTTGAAGAAGAGCAGGATCTGATGGAAAAGGCCGTTGAATTGCTGGAAATGGCCGACAAATCCTGGAAAAATGGTGATATCGAAAATACATTAGATGCGTTGGATAAAGCTTATGCGTTGGTTCTGGATACGAACGGTAATGTGGAAATTGCCAGACAGAAGGATGATTTGCGTCTTTTAATTTCCCGGCGCATCCTAGCTCTTTATTCTTCAAAACAAACAAAGACCAATGGCAAGGCCAGTGAGATTCCTCTTTTGATGAACGCGGATGTAGAAAAGGAATTACGATCATTTCAGGGACCGGAGAAAGAATTCTTTACATCCTCATATTATCGTTCCGGACTATACAAGGAAATCATTGTTGGTGAATTAAAAAAAGCAGGGGTGCCTGAAGAACTCTTCTGGTTGCCTCTGGTGGAAAGCGGTTTCAAGGTAAGCGCTTTGTCACGCGCGCGAGCTTTGGGCTTGTGGCAGTTTATTCCGTCAACAGGTTATAAATTTGGATTGACCCGCGATGAATGGATAGACGAGCGAATGGACGTTTTAAAATCCACTCATGCGGCCATCGCTTATTTAAAAGAATTGCATTCCATGTTTGGCGACTGGCTTACCGTGCTTGCGGCTTATAATTGCGGTGAGGGCAGGGTGCTTCGTGTCATATCCAGACAACACATTAATTATTTTGATCGTTTCTGGGATCTCTATTCTAAATTACCTAATGAGACAGCCCGTTATGTTCCCCGTTTTCTTGCTACATTGCATATTGTTAAAAATCCCGGTAAGTATGGTTTTAATCTTCAAACGTCGTTGGACTCTTTACTCAATTATGAAACGGTCAAGGTCAACAAGATGATGAAACTGTCGGATATCTCTTCTAGAATGGAAGTGTCCGAAGACTTCATTAATGTACTCAACGCCGAACTCAGATACAAAATAACCCCTAATCGGGAATACTCATTGAATATTCCTCAAGATTCGCTCCAGAAATTCAATCTGGTTTATAACGATATTCCGGAAACGGAAAGACCAAGTTTCAGTTTCAGCAGCTCCACGTATCTCAAACATCGTGTTCGGTCCGGTGAAACAGCGGTGTCTATAGCTAAAAGATATCGAGTGTCCACTCAGACAATTTTTGACTCCAATCGCATTAATCAGAAAACAAAATTAACGAAGGGTCAAATCATCCGAATTCCGGTTAATCGTGTGGAAACGGCATACCTGAAGCAAAAACCTTCCGGCAGTAAAAATATTACAGCTCGTAAAACGGCTGGTTCAATTCAAACTTACAAAGTAAAACGAGGTGATTCTCTGCTTAGCATTGCCAAACGTTTCAATGTTCCTGTCGTCAAACTCAAACAAATTAATAATTTAAAAACGAATGCCATTCAGACCGACTGGACACTGAAGATTCCGTGCGATGAGACGGGAAAGAACAGCGGAGAGAAACAGGAAAAGGAAATTTCTTTGGCATAATCTGTAAAATAGTCTATCCGATGATGACTCTCTTAAACAGGGACAAGTTCTTGCCGTTGAAGATAAATAAGCAGGGCATACAGTCCTCCGGATTCAATCGGATTGCGTAAGCAACCGGAAAAGTTCTTTTTCTTTTTGCGCCATTCTTAGGGTATTTCCTTTTGACGTGTTTTCATGATTATAGCCCAATAAATGTAACAGGCCATGTATGATTAAGAAAAGAATTTCCTCATCGAAGCTGAAATGGCCTTTTTCCGCATCTTGGCGTGCCGTGTCAACAGATATGACGATGTCACCCAGTATTTTGGGATTAATGTCGCCGAATTCGCCTTCTTGAAGGGAAAAAGAAATAACATTGGTGGGCCGGTCTTTGGACAGGTATTGTTGATTGATGCCCTGAATGGTTTTGTCATCGACAAACGTGATGCAGATTTCCTTATTTTCGCAATCCAACAGTCCCAGAAGCCTGGTCACTTTAACGCGGATCTTGCGCTTGTCGATTTTAATTCGTTTCTGCTGATTTCCGATTTGAATTTTCATTAGATTCTTTTTTACCGTTTGTCTCTTTCGGAGATGTTCCCGGATAATCAACGCGATGATGGAAGATGCCCGTTAAAATTCGAGTAAATGTTTCCGCAATGGTGTTTAGATTTTTCAGCGTTAACTCACAATCATCCAATTGACCGTCTGTGTATATCCGCTCAATGCGCTCGCGCACCAGCGAGCGTATTCTGGCTGGCGTCGGATTGGAAAGTGTGCGTGAGGAGGCTTCAATAACGTCTCCCAGCATGACCAGTCCGGCTTCTTTGGTTTGGGGTTTAGGGCCGGGATAACGAAAAGCATTTTCCGTCAGAGATCGAATCGATTCGTCCTTATCTTTCTTCGCTTTATCATAAAAGTAACTGACGAGGCTGGTGCCGTGATGTTCACGGATAATGTTGATGATCGGCTGACCGAGTTTGACCTTCGAAGCCAGTTCGTAACCTTCCTTGACATGCGAGATGATAATCAGCGAACTCATTTTCGGCGAGAGTTTGTCGTGGCGATTATCGTAGCCTGGTTGATTTTCAATATAGTAATGGGGTTTGGCCATTTTGCCAATGTCATGATAATAGGCGCTGACCTTGGCCAGTAGTGAATTTGCGCCGATGGCTTCCGCCGCGGCCTCCACCAGCGAGGCAACGATAATACTGTGGTGATATGTGCCGGGCGCTTCGATAATCATTCTCTGGAAAAGTGGTTGATTGAGATTGGCCAGTTCCAGCAACTTAATATACGTGATAAAACCGAAGAGACTTTCAAAAATAGGCGTGATGCCCGCGACCAGAATTCCGGTGATGATGCCGCCGAGAAAACCCATGGCCAGTCGCATGATTAAGTCATTAAGCAAATGGCCTGTTAAAAGATTCAGACAAACAATGGAGGCCATATTGATAATGCCGAGAAAAATGCCAACCTTTAAAAAAGTGGAACGCTGTCGGCTGTTGACGATGTGATAGGAAGCGGCAATAGATCCCAAAAATGAGAAAAGCGGGAAAATAATTTTTTCATCGAAAAGAAGACTGATGAGAAATGATGCGAGGACACTGATAATCAAAGCCACGTTACGATTCACCAGTACGGCAATGATCATAGCGCCGCAGGCAAAGGGTATCGCGAAATAGCAGGCATCAACCGGAATAGAAGGGAAAGCTCTGTTGACGGCAACAGAGATAAAGATTCCCGCTTTGACAAAAAAGATCTGTAGAACGGCGACAATGGCAAAAACGAGAAAGTCCACATTGGAACGGGCTGTGGTTTTCAACCAGTTTCTGGTGCGCCAGAAGTACAGAAGCAATGTGAGAAACAGAGCGGTGCAGAATATCCCCAAAATGACCGTCAGACGGGATATTCTATTATCCGCGGCTGTTTTATAAAACGCATCCAGTTTGGCCAGTTCCAGATAACCGATTTTTTCTCCTTCGCGGACGATCATCTCATTTTTTTGCACCTGGAAGTAAACCGGTTTGACCTCTTCTGCAGCTGACGATATTTTCTTGTTTGTTGCTTCTTTATTGAAGGTGAGGTTGGGTTCAATAAGTTTTTTCAGAAGCAAAAAAGAAAACCGCCGGGTATCGGGCTGATCGCTTTTAAAGATGGTGTTTACTTTTTTAGACAATATTGGGTCAATCTCTTTGATATTTAAAACAGACGATACATCCTTTAGATTTTCCTCTACCCGCGTAATCGCATTAACTATGGTAATCCCTTTTTCCCGTTCATTTTTTTGAAAAGCGCTCGAAGTAATTAATGTATTATCGTAGAAAGAGGAAACGATTCTGGACAGTTTATGTGCCAGATCATCGGGAAATTTATTTACTATAAGAAAAGATAATTCATTCTGTGTCAAAGAAATGCCTAAGGATTTTTCCAAAGAGGTTTTATTGAGTCGTAATCCTTGCTGCCCGGCAGTCAGCTGAAAAGATTTTTTTATTTTTGTTTTAAGGGTAATAGCCATCTCAGCGTCATAATCATAAATCGGTCGCGTATGAGCAGAAGCTTCATTTCTTTTTTGTCGTGTGGAGTTAACATCTTCAACCAGAAAATCCCGATCCGCCTTGATGTTGTCCTGAGCGATCATGCCATGGCGATATTCCTGATTTGAATTAAAGAGCTTGGGCGCAAGGATGATGGATAACCCGATGCTTAAAATTATGGCAATCGCCCAGCGCTGAAAGATGATATTATTTATAAATTTGAAAGAAATTTTATGCTTTTCTTTCAATTTACGAAAGGTTGAAAATATTTTTTCCGATGTGGAATCTAGAAAATTCATAAGTCTTATTTATGTTTACCCGATTTATTTTCATTATCAAAGGACGCGTAGGCGGCAATGACATCGGCAACGAGGGGATGCCGGACTACATCCACCTGCGAGAAATGAACAATGTGGATGGCATCTACTTTTTTCAGAATATTCTGGGCTTCGATCAAACCCGATGATTTTTTCGTCGGCAGATCAATCTGCGTGATATCACCCGTCACAACCGCTTTTGAATTAAAACCAAGACGGGTTAAAAACATTTTCATTTGTTCAGATGTAGTGTTCTGTGCTTCATCTAGAATAATGAATGAATCATTGAGCGTCCTGCCGCGCATGAACGCCAGCGGCGCAACTTCAATGAGTCCTTTATTAATCAGTGCAGTCGCTTTTTCCATATCTACCATGTCATAGAGCGCATCATATAAAGGGCGCAAATATGGATTGACTTTTTCAGCCAGATCGCCCGGCAGAAAGCCCAGGCGTTCACCCGCTTCCACAGCGGGCCTGGTTAGAATAATTCGCTGCACTTTCTTTTCCAGTAAATGTGACACGGCCATTGCCATGGCCAGATAGGTTTTACCGGTGCCTGCGGGGCCGATGGCCAGAACCATGTCAGCATTTCTCATGGAATCGATGTAGTGACGCTGGGTAATGCTTTTGGGCGTGATAACGCGCTTTTTGGAGGAGATAAAAACCGTGTCCAGAAAGACGCGGGCTAACTCAAAGTGGATATCTTCGGTGAGAATTCGATGGGCATAGTCAATATCGGAAAAATGAATATGCCAGCCTCTTTCCATGAGTGTATAGAGCTGTTTGAGCAGAAGTGTGATTTTCAGGACGGCGGCTTCATCACCTGTGATGGAAAGATGATTGCCCCAAGGTTTAACCTTGATCTGTTCAAGTTTTTCGAGAAGTCTTAAGTGCTTGTCATGCTCGCCGCAGAGATTCTGTAATAAATTATGATCGGCGAAGGTTAATTTCTCAACCTGGATGTTTTTAGTTGCTTTGATCAAAAATTATCAGCCTCTAAAATGTTAATCTTAATAACCAAACGGTATTGCAGATCATTTTCATGAGCAATACCATGTGGCACCTTCTATACGAGGGCGTTTTCTATCATTATGAGGCATTGAATGCAATACAATTTACGCCTGCAAAAACAGGTGGGCAAAGACTTTTGCGTTGCCTAACATATTGTCAATTGGACAGTTTTCATCAGGCTGATGGGCATTCATATTGGTTTTGGACCAGACGGCTACCGGATAGTTCTTTTTGCGCAGGTAGGCGGCTACCGTTCCAGCGCCGACCCCGCCGGCAAAAGCTTTCAGATGATAAATTTTTTCGATCGCTTCCTGAAGGGCGCAAACAACAGGAGCATCGGCTGGTGTGGGGAGCGTGGACTGAACACATTGATTTTTTAAAATCTCAATTTTCACTAAAAATTTCTCTTCCACTTTATTTGTGATCTTTGTGATCTCATCTAGGACGTCTTGGAGCTCGTATTGCGGCAGTATACGGCAATCCATATAGAAGATATCTTCGCCGGGAATGGTGTTGATGTTGCCCACGTTGACCTCTTTCTTTGTCGGTTCAAACGTGCTGACGACAGGATCAAAAAGAGGATCAACGGCATCGAATATCTTGCGTAGCTTCGTTAACCTGGTCACAAGATATGAGGCGGCTGAAAACGCATTATTGCCCAACTGAGGTTTGCTTCCGTGGCATTGCTTGCCTGTTGTTTTGAAGCCCAGCCAGAGAATGCTTTTTTCCGCAATTTCAATCAGCGATCCTTCGGGATTCCCCGAATCGGGAACCACAATGAAATCATCTTTGCTGAAGATCTTTTCCGGTAAGTCCAGCACGTGATATAATCCTTTAGCGCTGGAGGTTTCCTCGTCCGCCACAAAGAAAAGACCAATGGAGGATGAAGGGAGAATTCCCTCATCCATAAAAGCCTTCGTGGCAAAAATAGAGGCCACCATGTCCTGCTGATTGTCTTCCGCTCCGCGGCCATAGAGATGGTTGTCTTTAACATAGGCTGTGTAAGGGTCTGCGCTCCAGAGGTTGAGTTCGCCCGGTGGAACTATATCCAGATGTGTGATGATCCAGACGAAACGCGATTTATTTATTCCTTCCATGGACGTCAGAAAATTGGGACGCAA
>CAIVDK010000280.1 GCA_903904655.1 uncultured delta proteobacterium
CCGGCTGCTCCTGTTTGACATCCACTACTATTCCAACAACTATTCGGGAAGTGAAACCGGGCATTTTGCAACCCTATCTGCCCCCGGACAAGATCCCCAACAGCCTTACCCTGCTTCCGGCTCCGCCGGCTAAGGAATCAGCCGCATTTGCCGCCGATCAGGAAGCTTTCCGCACGACGCGCTCACTGGTCAATACCCCGCGCTGGACCCAAGCCACCAAGGATGCCAACCTCCATTTTCCCGCAGCACCGGAAGCTTTTTCCTGTGCGCTTGATGCACCGATCACAAAGGAGGCTATGCCGAATCTTTATATGCTGATGCATCGCACACTCTCCGATGCAGGACTGGCCACTTATGCAGCCAAAAACAATTATAAACGCGTTCGTCCTTTTGTTGAAAATAAGGAAACCAGTTGCACACCGAATGAAGAGGCTTTACTTGCCCAAGAAGGCTCCTATCCGTCCGGCCATACGTCTATCGGTTGGACGTGGGCGCTGATTCTTGTTGAAATCGCGGCGGAACGTACCGACGCTATCCTGTCCCGCGGCTATGCTTTCGGCCAGAGCCGCGTAATTTGCGGCGTTCACTGGCAAAGTGACGTAGCAGCAGGCCGGGTGATTGCGTCGGCCGTCGTCGCAAAGCTTCACACTGATCCGGTTTTCCGGGCGCAACTTGACGCTGCCAAAAAAGAACTGGCCGAAGCCTATGCCAAAGGCCTCAAGCCCATAAATGACTGCAAGGCAGAAGCGGCAGCATTGGCCTTTTAATGTGATTTTAAAATTTTGAAACTCCGAGAAAATATCAGGGACGGTACTGCACATGAAAAGGCGGTCCAGCGATCACCGTCAGGATAGACCGTGTGCAGCACAAGGAAAGCATGTCTTGCCGGTGGGCATCTGGGCGATTGGGTTTGTTTCTCTGCTCATGAACTTAGGCTAACGGCATAAGCCCAATATTTGACAATATCTAAACTTGGTGATATGTTTTTTCAACAATTACTAAGATTTACCCACTGCGTGGTTATGATCGGGACTATCTATTTATACTCATTTTATGCTTAAGCAAAAGAAGGGAGCGTAGAAATGAATAGAAGAAAGTTCTTGAAGGTTGGTTTGGTGGGAACTACATCCACTCTGATCGGGACGAGTAGTCTTGTCCTCGCTTTGCAAGCCGCAGCTGCAGAGCCGTTCGTCTTTCCCACGCCTGTTTATCGAACACTTGGCCGAACAGGCTTGAAGATAACGACAATAAGCTTCGGCGCGATGCTGACACCGGAGGCGGAAGTGATGGAAGTTGCCTTTGATCACGGCATAAACTATGTCGACACGGCGCGCAGATATATGGGTGGCAAGAATGAGGAAATTGTCGGCAAGGCGTTAAAAGGTAGGCGCGATCGCGTTTATCTTGCATCGAAAATCCAGCCTGCATCACTGTCCAAAGCGGCTATTTTAAAAGATGTGGAAACGAGCCTGAAAGCGCTTGAAACGGATTATATAGACGTCATTCAACTGCACAACCTTACCGACAGGATCAGAATTTTTGATCCGGAAATCAGGGAAGCAATGGTAAGACTAAAAGAGCAGGGAAAGGTTCGTTTCTTCGGGGTGACTACTCACACGAACCAGGTGTCAGTGCTCGATGCCTTGATTGAAGATAAAGACCATTTTTTTGATACGGCCCTTGTAGGGTATAATTTCAAGAGTGGTGATGATTTGAAGGAAGCTATAGCGAAAGCCGCAAAACAAAAAATCGGTATTATTGCGATGAAAACTCAAGCCGGCGGTTATGTGACAGATGCTCTAGGTCCCATTAGTCCTCATCGTGCAGCCCTCAAATGGGTCCTTCAGGACAAGAATGTCACAGCGGCAATTCCTGGTATGCGAAATTTGACTGAGCTTAGAGAAGATGTGGGGGCGATGGGTCTAAAATATAGCTACTTCGACGAGCTTGTCCTGAAACGCTATGGCACTGCCGTAAGTTCATACTACTGTCACTTTTGCGGGAAGTGTGAATCCACCTGTCCCTATGGTGTGGCAATCAGCACGATCAACCGGTGCATTATGTATGCAGAAGCATACAGGAGCACGGAACTCTCCCGTGCTACATACAGAGAGGTTCCTGCAATTGCTTCAGCCTCTAAATGTCTTGACTGTCAGACCTGTGTTGCAAGGTGTGTCAACCGTCTTGATATTCCTTCGAAGATGGCACAGGCTAGAAAAATATTGGCATAGGGGAAACATGCACGATAATTCTAATACCAGGTCATCTTTCCTTTTCTACATCAATATCCTTCTGAGAGTAGTCTGTTATTTCTGCACAGGGAAATCAACAAGGATTCAATCTGGTTTCATCAAGACAACTCCGATGTTTATTTTTTTTATATTCATAATGGTTTTGTCGAATCCGGTCCACGCTGCTGACCTTCCCATCAAAAATGTTCTTCCTGAAAAAGGCTTTTCTGAGAGTTGGATAATCGAGGAAAAAGCGAAGCTTTACGACAAGGATACCCTGTTCGATCATATCAATGGAGAAGCCGAACTTTACTTTCCCTACGGGTTTGATGTTCTGGCCACAGCAAGTTATGTAAATAAGCAGAACTCGGATTTGTCCATTGTTGCTGATGTTTACAAAATGGCCTCTGTGTTGGATGCTTTTGGAATTTACTCCAACTACCGCAAGACAAATAATTCGTGGGTTGCGATCGGTGCCGAGGGATTTCTGTCTCCTTCGCAATTGATGTTCTACCAGGACAGATATTTCGTGCGGCTGCAAGTTTCCGGGGCAACGAGTCTTCCCAAGGATATCTTCCTGGCATGTGCCCGGGCTATCTCCGGACGCCTGCCGACTAATTTAGATCAGCCCAAAGAGTTGGGAATTTTGAAGATCCCGGCACTTGTGCCGAAGAGCGAACGGTATCTAGCGCAAAGCCTTCTGGGGTATGTCTTCTTTCGCAGAGGTATTATAGCGGATGCCGTCGTGCAAGGCGAAAAAATGCAGTTTTTTGTGATACACGAGGATACTCCGGATGCTGCCAGAAAAACTTTTGCCCAATATTATTCTTATCTGAAGGCCGAAGCGCAGGGCATTCAAATGATCGAGCATCCGACTCACAAGCAAGTCATCGCCGTTGATCCTTTGTATGGCGGCGTGATAGTAGAACAGTCGGAACGCTATATCATCGGTGCAGTTCGGATTAAAAATACATCTGTAGCCAAACAGATTATTGAACAACTGCGCGAGCGGATAGGCAAAGCCGCGGGCGCTTGATGCAAGTTGATTGATTGCTATTGAGAAACTTTTAATGAAAGTTTTTAGTGAGTGTCTGATGGATCGCAGGGATTTTCTTAAAACCACTATTGTCGCGGGGATAACCTTTGCCATACCGGGCAACGCAAGTTTGTTTCTCAAAGCGCTGGACGCTGCGGAAAAGACAGACTTGGTTGTTGCTCACGGCATTTCACCTGCAAGAATAACCACAGCGGCTATTGATGGCTTGGGCGGCATTAGGGCTTTCATATCCAGGGGGGATATTGTTGTCGTTAAACCGAACATCGGATGGGATAGACTGCCTGAATATGCAGCAACGACCAATCCGGAGGTGGTGTCGACCGTGGTTGCTTTATGCTACGAGGCGGGGGCAAAGCAGGTTAAGGTTTTTGATCATAGTGTTGTAGATCCGCGGCGGTGCTATAAGCAAAGCGGCATTTCCACGGCAGCCACAGCAGTGGGCGGAATTGTCAGCTATATAGATGATAGAAAATTCCGTGAGGTAAAGTTACCCGGTGTTGCCCTGAAATCATGGCCGCTTTATACCGAAGCTATAGAAGCAGACAAGTTTATTAATATTCCTATTGCCAAGACCCACGGCCTTTCCACGCTTACCCTCGGCATGAAGAATCTGATGGGAATCATGGGCAGTTCACGAGGAAGGATACACCAGCGCATTGACGGTAGTCTGGTGGATCTCGCCATGGCCGTCAAACCCACGCTGATCATCCTTGATGCGGTACGCGTACTTACTGCAAATGGACCGCAAGGTGGAGACCTTGCTGATGTTAAGCAACTCAATACGGTTGTTGCCGGCAGGGATCAGGTGGCCGTCGACGCTTTTGGCGCTACACTATTCGGCATAAAAGGATCAGCGTTAGGCTATGTCGTGGCAGGACAAAAAGCCGGACTGGGGAACATGGATCTCGCCAAATTGAGAATCAAAAAGATTAATGTCTGATAATTATGTGAGGCGCAAGGCGTCACATTACTGTTAAGTCGGAATCTAAAATTGCCAGAAACAGCATTCAGCGCAGGTAAAGCTTTTATATGATCCGGAAAATTCGCATAGTAACGCAGGGGCTATTTTTGTTGACGTTTTTGTGGCTTTTCCTGCAGACTGAATCAAAGGGAACTGATGAACTCGGCTATCCTGTTAAAATATTTTTAGATGCTGATCCTCTGATCTTCATCACCACAATCCTTTCCAGCCGCGAGTGGTATCAAACATTTTTTCTGGCTATTGCGGTAATCATTGCTACGGTCATTTTGGGGCGTGTGTTCTGCGGCTGGGTATGTCCTATGGGAACGCTGAATAATATAGTTAGCGCTTTGCAAAAGAAGCGTCCCCGAAGAGCGCCGTTAAACTGGCATTGGTTGAAATATTGCATCCTGACATTTTTGATTACTTTGTCACTTTTTTCTTTGCAATTCACAGGCATTTTTGACCCTATTTCATTTCTGATTCGTTCATTTTCATTGTCTGTTTATCCGCTGGTTGTCTATGCCACAAAGGCCACCTTTGACTTGTTCTATAATTTAAATATCCCCGTTCTTGTTAATATGTCCGAATTCACCTATGCGCTTTTTAAAAAAATCTGGCTTCCCTTTCAGCAGCCCTTTTTTCTCCAAAGCGCCTTTCTGGGGCTATTGTTCTTCATCATTCTGGGTCTGAATCTTCTGGAGAAACGTTTCTGGTGTAAATATCTCTGCCCTCTGGGCGCTTTTCTTGGTCTGCTCTCCCGCTATGCTTTTCTTCAACGGTCGGTAAGCGAAGGCTGTAACTCCTGCGGAGCCTGCGATTTTGACTGTCAGGGGGGTGCCTCTCCTGATCAAAAAGAAAAATGGCATAATACGGAATGCATGGCTTGTATGAACTGCGATGATCTCTGCCCCCAGCATGCAGTCGGATTTAGATTTTTTAAGAAGGCGCAGACGGTTCCCATTGATTTGGGTAAAAGAAGAGTCATTGGTGCGATCCTGTCCGGTCTGGCCGCTGTTCCCTTGATGAGGATAACAGCGATCAACAAACAGGCGGGTGCATCGGAGCCTAAATTGATTCGGCCGCCCGGTTCACTTGATGAAAAGCAATTTCTGGCCAGGTGTGTAAAATGCGGTGAATGCATGAAGGTTTGTATTACCAATGGCCTCCAGCCGACATTTCTGGAGGCAGGAATTGAGGGGATCTGGTCACCCGTCCTGATTCCGCGTATCGGCTATTGCGAATATCGCTGCACTCTGTGTGGTCAGGTCTGCCCGACAGGTGCTATAAAAAAATTGGAAATGCAAGATAAAGAAAAAGTAAAAGTAGGTCTGGCTATGATTGACAAGGGAAGATGTTTGCCTTACGCCCATGCCACGCCTTGTATTGTCTGCCAGGAGGTTTGTCCTATCCCGAAGAAAGCCATCTGGCTGGAAAAGGCAAAAGTGATGAGCAGAAACGAGGATGTCATGATCTTAAATCAGCCGCACATTGATCTGGATCTATGTAATGGATGCGGACTTTGTGAGGCAAAGTGTCCCGTTCTTGGCCAGCCGGCAATTTATGTCACGAGTATTGGAGAATCACGATCCAAAGAAAATCAATTATTGCTGTCATAACTGAGTATTTTTTGCGTTATACAATCAATATTATGGAATCTCAGAATAAATTAAAACAACTTGAGGATCATATCAAGAAAATGGGTTCTTTGGTTGTGGCATGCTCTGGCGGCGTGGATAGCACGTTTCTCCTAAAGGTTGCTCATGATGTCTTACGAGGTCAGGTTATTGCCATAACGGCGAGATCGTCAACCTATCCGGTGCGAGAATTTAAGGAAGCAGCAAAATAAACCCGCAGTTCTGGAATTGAGCATATTGTCATTCAATTGGAAGACCTGGAGATTGAAGGCTTTACGGATAACCCGCTTAATCGATCGTTTATATGAATATCCCAGAGTAACTGTTTGTGAATGCCTTCATCAAGCAGCTTTCTGAAAGGTATGGTATCAAATTTTCTAAAGCCATTCACTCTTTTAAAAAGTATTCATTATTGAACGAGCGCGATTATTAACATCGAGAGAAGATGTGTGAAAATTAGTAAGCAGGACACATCAGTTTGCCAAGAACTCCATCATTTCCGGCGGCATGAGAAACCAGGTCGCCATGGAACAGCCAATGATTTGTCCTTTCTCGTTGAACAGGACTGTTCCGGTATATAATTTCCTTCCATCGCTCCCCACCGGCCAGGCGGCAACGACACATTGCTCGTCACAACGCAGGGGCTTTTCGATCCGGCCGATCAACCTTCCCAGAAAACCGGGTTTCGTATCTGTCAGTTCCCAGAGGGCATAGGCCCCTGGACAGTCCAAGGCCGTCCAAATGAATTCTGGTCGGACATAACCTTGCTTGTCTCCGTACTCCAATGCTGGTGTCCAAGGAGCTGCAACCATGTTGGTGCCTGAGACGTGGCCGGGGTGTATCTTAAGTCCTTCTCCGTCCGGCACATCTGCGCCGCAACAAAAACAGATGGGATGAATACCGTGTCCGGTCACGTGGGTATAAGGTGTCGGTTTCAGGGCAATGGACATCTTCGCGGCCTTGACGGCTTCTTCATAACTCGGGGCATCCGGTACAGTAAGGTCAATGACGCCCGGTTTTGCCTGAATGATAATCTGATCGCCATCCATCAGATAATAAATCCCATCGTCGCCAGCGCGGATTTGCAGTTCCCGATCAAGTGGCGTAGGGCGTTTGATCATGACGTCGATAACGTCGTCGATGTATTTGGCGAAGAGGCTACAAACATAACCTCCGTTAGCAATGTCCGGCGGGCCTTTATATTTGGCCGGGATGGTAACGTTGCATATGGTTTTTAGATTTAATTGACTATTTTCTCGAAACATTAAATTGTCTTATTCCTTCCATTAATTTGCTATTTCGAAACATCCCTTGCGCATCACATTTTGTTTGTCAATATTTTTCTCTACTCATTTAGTCAATAAAACATCAACCTAATCCAAAACACGAGACTTCGATCCGTAACAAAA
>CAIVDK010000281.1 GCA_903904655.1 uncultured delta proteobacterium
TCACAGTTGGCGGTGGAATCCCTGGCTGTATGCACGGGGGCGGATCACCGGATGGCGCAAGACTTGTTGTCCGGGCTATGACAAAATGGGAAGACTATGCCACTGAAGCCAGGCGCATCGCCGGCATCACTGCGCCCCTTATCGATCCTGCTCCGGCCAAGAAGTAAATAGTAAAAGGTCATGTTTCTGATATAAGAACTTAATAAGTAATTGATTAGGAACCGTCGAAATCCGATAACGGTATTTCGGAACCCATATAATAAAGTCGAAGCGTAAGGGCTTCGGGTAGCGATTGAAAGGCGCTTTGCTGAATGTATGTTGGAGCTTAACTTGTTAGAATAAGCATTTTTCACCTGAATATTATTAACTAAATTTTTCTTTCTTTTAGCCGACTGAAACCCGATAGGGCATCGTAACGAAAATGGCATTAAGGCCGTCTTCCATAGAAAATCGGACCCGCGCTGAATATTTTTTTAGAATTATAAGCGCCAGTAAAACACCTTTTTCCGTTTTTGCGTCTGCCGGTTCCACTGCATCGCTCTGAAAAAAATTATTGACGATGTTCACATCATTCTCGGTCACGGATTCACCGGAATATTTTATCAATATAACAATATTTTCACTATCATGCTGCGTTGTCAGAATAAAATCCTTGATTTCGCTGCTTAAAGCCTTGGACATGGCAAAACGGATTAACCTCCAGAAGACCAAAGATAATTCGGCCACATTTGCCTTAAAATCCGGTATATTGATGTCGAGTTGTACATTTTTTGTTATTTCATGTTTAAATTCCAGATAGAAATTGGCAAAACGCATTTCCGCCGCCAATAATCGAGAAATATTAATATATTCATTCTCTTTGGCTGCTAGCGCGTAAAATTTCCCGGATGCGTCGCGGAACATCTCAAAAAAGGAATCCGATTCTTTGTTGACGGAACCGATATCATTCTTGATACGTTGCAATTCATGTTGCAGAGTGAGAGCCACCTCAGGATATTGCTCATGTATTTTCTTAACGGTGTCATCGATGTGTCGTTGCAGGAGATTGGAACGCCCCATAATAGCATTTAAAGGATTAGCAAAATTATGCAGGACACCGGGCAGAAGTTCGTGAATAAATGTGGACGTAAAATCGTCCTCCAATGCCTGATAAATTTTGTCTTTTTCCATTCTCATCTCCATGTGTTTTATAAGGTTCAGCCGGGCGTTCTGAAATCGCGCACTGATGATTACATAATAAGGTAAATTCACGTCGCCAACGATAGGGCATTACTTACGTTCCCTCTAAAATTCAACTTTCAGCGGCAGATCATGCTCCTTCCAGTTTCTGCCGATATATATAAAAGGATGAAGCGCAAATTCCTTAATGCCTTTGCCTGTTTTCCTAAATGTTAAGGAAACGCTTGCCGTCTCACTGGAATTCAACATCAGGCCTTGCGTCCCCGTGTTCTGACTGGTGATAGTTCGAGAACCTTTAACAAATACAACCTTATTAACATTATGGTTTTTACCATTCTGATCGGTTAATTTTGATTTTGGCCAGTTCACATAGTCGTCATAGAGGGCTACGCTTTTGGCCACGCCTGACGTATTACGCATGCGGACGGATAGAATCGTTTCTGCACCAACTCTTTTTACTCCGGCCAATGTAAATTCAATCCCATCAGCTTTCACCGATGAGGACTTGAACGTTTCTTCATAACTGTCGTTTTTTTATTACGCCTTTTTTTAGGCAGCGCGGGTTTCTTCGGCTTTTGCTTCAGCTTTCTGGGCGCGTGTGGCTTTCGCCATCCTGGCCGATGACGATGATTTGGAGAGAACGGCATCTGGTGAAGATTTATCCTGGGAACGGGGAATCAGAAAAAATCCGGCGGCAACCAGAATAATAATGGCAAAAGGAACGCCGATCAGAAGCATTTTTTTTATCGAGCTTCTTTTCGCACCCGCATCCAACACTGGTCCGCTATCAACTTCGATAAAAAGCGGTGTTTCTATTGCGGAGGACGTTTCAGGCTTTGCGGAATCCGGATCTATCTTTCTTACAGGGTAGTGAGAGCTAGAAGTGGGCAACAGGCCTGCATTTTCAACGGCATAAATGTCATGTTCACGGATATGCTTATCCGCTTTAGCGCCCTTATACTGAAACAGTTTTGCGTATTCCTGCGAAAGACAGGATACGATATCATAATAAGAACGGGATACGAGCAATTGCCCTGGTTCCGCGAAACTCATGATACGTTGCGCCACATTGATGCCGTCGCCAATCAGATTCATCTGTTTATTGATGTCTTTTAATATTTTTACCGGACCGAGATTGATTCCCATGCGAACGCGCATATCGCTTTTTTCCTGTTCGATATTTAAAGCATCGCGAATACTCATCGCCACGAAAAGAGCGTCTTCCGGATCGCTGAGGAAACCGATAGCGGCGCCGTCTCCGGTATCGAGAATAATGCGATCACTAATCGAGATATCTTTCAGACTTTCGGCCAAAATGTCGTTGAATCGCTCTTTGAGGCTCATTTGCTCAACGACAGGCTTCTTGGAGTATTCAACAATATCTAAAAAAACCACGCTGCAAATAAAAGTTCGATTGGTGCGGAGTTTTGTATCATCGGTTCCTGTTGAATCGCTTGCCATTATAACCTCTCGATATGCTTACATTTATATTTTATTATAAACAGATTATTTTAATAAATACAAGGAGTAAATCGGTGTCGGCGACTTGTCCGGCATCTGTCCTGAGCGCCGGACAAGTTCTGATCATTCCAGCGTGGCGTTTATATTTTCTATGCATTCGACTTATTTTCCTGATAAGTTTTATAAATTTCCCGGAAGCGTTCGTTAGGGATATAGCCAGCGGCGTCGGAGGAGAGTTCCGGCTTAATCCTTTTCACAAAATACATTTCCACCGCCCCTTTATTTTTCGCTATGATTTGCCCGCGGGCTTCGGTTTCAAATAAATCTTTTATCCGGACATACGTTGATTCGGAAATGTTTACCCGGCCCTTCTTCCCGGAAGATTCCATCCGACTGGCTAGGTTCACCGAATCGCCCCAGACATCATAGACAAATTTCTTTTCACCCACAACACCGGCCATCAACGGCCCTGTATTGATACCGATTCGAATTTCAAATACTGGACGGCCTTTGCATGCCTTTTCCTGATTAATCTGTTCAACAAAAGATTGGATTTCCAGAGCGCCAAGTACGGCATCAATTTCATGGGTGTTGTTGATCACGGGCACTCCGCCTGCGTACATATAGGAGTCGCCGATGGTCTTGAGTTTTTCGAGGCCGTATTTGTCCATCACCCGATCAAATCGTGAAAATGCTTCATCGAGTTCACGAACAAGCTGATCGGGTGTAAGCTTTTCCGTAATTTTAGTAAAGCCGACAAAATCAGTGAAAACAATCGTTGCGGATTCATAAAATACGGGCTGGACATAACCGTGATCCTTTAGTTCCTGAGCAACGGCGGGAGGCAAAATGTTGAGCAACAGTTTATCGATTTTTTCTTTATCGGATATTAATTCCCCGCTCTGTTGCTCTATTTTCTTCGATTTCAGCCAGCTTGTGTACCGTGTGTTACCCAGAAGATAAATAAAAATAATGGCGACAACAACTGCACTCAGTAAATCATGAAGGCTGTATCGGGCGCTCACAGTTTGAAAGGACATTTCCTTAAAATAACCGACAATGAAAAATGTGGACAGCGATGCGGCAAGGACCATCAAAGCATCTTGTCTTTTAACGGGCACGACGGCCAGCAGAGTCAGGATAAAGATGTTCCCTCCCATGTAAACAGGATCGGCTTTGGTCAGAGCGGTTATCAATGCGCAGGAAATCGCCAGGTAGGCGCCGATGATGTTGAGAAACAGCAGATTGCATTCGGGAAACCGTCGGGACATATACAGGATAAAAATTGTCAGGCTGACAACGGACAGGCCAATACGAATTAAAGGGAGAAGCGGTTCCTCGGGATGGAGCTGGCCATCCAGGTGAATATAAGGCAACCAGGCTACAGTTGTAATGAGCGAAGCAAAAAAAAGAATCCGGCCGCACTGATAATTTAACTCTTTGGAAAAAGTTGACGGGTATTCCGCCCGTTCACTTTCAATAACAGCGGAAGCACGCAATCGCTCCAGTAGGTATCGAATAACGGCCACATCATTCTCCTTCTTTATCGTGCCCTCAGTCCGTCAGGACATGTGGGTTATGGAGTGCGATATCCAGTTTTCGCTCGCGGCAACCTCTTTATTCGGCACGTGTATGCTTTCGATTATTAGCCATACTACGCGTCTCACTTCAGTCTTCTGTCTTCAGTCTAATAGACTTTTACGCTTTATTATATTCTTCAAAAATCATTGTGAAGACAGCGCGCCCCTGAGTAGCGGAGCGCAGGTCGGTGGAATAGCCAAACATGGCTTTGAGCGGCACCTTGGCTTTGATTTCAGAAACGGGGCCTTTAGGATTGACCGCTTGAATTTCACCGCGCCGGGCATTGATATCACCGATGACGTCACCCATAAATTCGCTGGGCGTGATAATATCCACCATCATGATCGGCTCAAGCATGACGGGATCGGCCGTCATGCAGCCGTCACGAAACGCCGTGGCTGCGGCAATCTTGTAGCCCTGCATGGAGGATTCGCCGTCACGATAGGCCCCGCCGATCAACCTGACGCCGACGTCGATGACCGGATAGCTATTGAGCACGCCGCTCATCATCGCTTCCCGGATACCTTCTTCAATCGCTTCATGATACTCAACGGGAATTATTTCTTCGGATAATTGGTTGACAATCTCGTTTCCCATGCCCCGCTTACGCGGCACAAGCTCGACGCGAACCTGACCAAAATGTTTCTTCTCTCCCAGCTCTTTTTCGAAGACACTTTCGATTTCTATTTGCTTCTGAATCGTTTCGCGGTAAACGACGCGAGGCCGGCCGACATTAACGCGTGCATTGAATTCCCGGCGCAGCCGATCCACAATAATTTCCAAGTGCAGCTCGCCCATGCCGGAAATCACGGTCTGCGCGGTTTCATCATCATACTTGACCCGCAATGTCGGATCTTCATCCGTCAGTTTGATGAGCGCCTGGGCCAGCTTTTCCTGGTCGGCGGGCGTTTTGGCTTCAATCGCCTGGCTGATCACCGGTTCGTAAAATTCCATTTGCTCCAGGATGATCGGATGCGCTTCATCGCAAAGAGTATCGCCGGTGGTCGTTTCCTTCAATCCCAAGACAGCAACCAGCTCACCTGCAACCGCCTTGTCAATTCTTTCCCGTTTGTTGGCATGCATGCGCAGAAGTCTGGCAACTTTCTCTTTCTTTTTTTTGACAACGTTGTATACTTCATCATTGGCGGAAATCTGACCGGAATAAATTCGCAGATACGTCAGTTTTCGGCCTTCATCAAGCATGATTTTGAAAGCCAGCGCCGCCAGCGGTTCCTTATCTGAACTGTGGCGGATCTCTTCTTGTTTTGTTTTTGGATTGATGCCTGTAACCGGCGGAATATCCTCCGGAGACGGCAGATAATTGATCACGGCGTCCAGCACAGGCTGGATGCCTTTATTACGAAGCGCTGCGCCGCACAACACCGGCACAATTTTCAAAGCAATCGTCGCCTTACGCAACGCTGAATTAATTTGTGCTGCCGATAGTTCCTCCCCGGCCAGATATTGTTCGGCCAGATCGTCATCATAGTCCGCTAGCGTCTCGATCATTTTCCCCCGCTCATGCGCAGCGGCATCGGCAAACTCTTCCGGTATCTCACTTGTCGTATATTCCGCTCCCTGAGAACCCTCATCCCATATTAGCAGTTTCCGATTAATCAGATCAATTGCTCCGAGGAATGTGTCTTCGCTCCCCACAGGAATCTGAATCGGTACAGGTGTGGACCGAAAACGTTCGCTCATCATATGGATGACATGAAAATAATCGGCGCCAATGCGATCCATTTTGTTGATAAACGCCACCTTGGGAACCTCGTATTTATCCGCCTGGTGCCATACGGTTTCGGACTGCGGTTCAACTCCGCCGACTGCGCAAAAAACAACAACAGCGCCGTCGAGCACGCGCAGGGATCGTTCCACTTCAATCGTAAAATCAACATGTCCAGGTGTATCAATGATATGAATTTCAGTGTTCTTCCAGGTACAGGTGGTCACCGCGGACGTAATGGTAATGCCTCTTTCCTGTTCTTGAGGCATCCAGTCCATGACTGCTTCGCCGTCATGGACCTCCCCCATTTTATAGGATTTGCCTGTATAAAAAAGGATTCTTTCACTGACGGTTGTCTTGCCCGCATCAATATGAGCGACAATACCAATATTGCGTGTTCGTGATATTTTGGATTTCGGCGCCATAAATGTATTAGTTGCGCTCCTCTTTAACCGGTGCGAAGAGATCGGGGTCCGGCCTGAAGGAATTAACAGTGGAAATATGACCTTTGATCGACGGCAACTCTTTTCCTTCAACAAGTATCTTTACGGTTTTAATGGCCGGAATATTGGCGGTCAATGTATTGGTCAATGAATAAATGGTTACCATCTCCGCGGTGGAACCGCCCGGATGGTCTTTTGTCAGAGTGGCGCTGAAGTTAACCTGCGCCATGCCGTCTTTATCCAACTTAACATCCCTGAGCGCAACACGAGCAGGGAAGGTATTGACATTGCCGGTCTTGGAACCATCCAAGAGCGCCTTAACCACTTCTTTTGCCTGCAAGCCAGCATCTTCTTCTTTGTAAATATAGCGTTTCTCGGCGATCAGAAAGCGCTCCTGGGGATCTGAAAAGTAGATTTCAGCGATTTTTTTCTCCTTCTTTTTTAAAGCTTCCATATCAACGGGCGGAAATAAAGCGTTAAACAAGATGACAAAGAAAAGCACCAGCAACAAAACAACACCGCTGATAATAGCAACCAGGTAAACAACCCGGGTGGATTTCTTTTTTTTCCGGTCTTTAAAATTTTCAGACCGACGCTGCTTTTTTGTAGACATGTATGATAACTCCTCTTGAAAAAACTGCGCCAATCTAGGGTATTTTTCTTTTACTGTCAAGCACAACAAGCTGGGCCTGTTCAAGAACGTTCGCCTTCCCTAAAACATGAAGATGATTTCTTATCCTGTCGAAAAAAAGCCCACGAAATGACGCGCGGGCTTTCTGGAGAACCAGGTTCAACGGTAAAACGGATTTAAAAATTTTCAGCCAATATTTCGTAATAGGACTGCGGATGCCTACAGGCCGGACATTCCTTGGGCGCTTCTGGCCCTTCATGGACGTAACCGCAGTTCATGCAGTGCCATTTGGCCGTTGCCTTCTTATTAAACACTTCGCTGTCGGCAATGTTCGCGACAAGTTTACGATACCTGTTTTCATGAAACATTTCAACTTTTGCTATCTGCTCAAATGAGCGCGCCACGTCGGGAAAACCTTCTTCTTTAGCGACTTTGGCAAAGTTCGCGTAAAGGGTGGTCCATTCCATATTTTCACCGGCCGCCGCCGCTTCCAGATTACTTTTCGTATCCCCGATAACACCGGCGGGATAGACGGCGACAATTTCAACTTCACCGCCTTCGAGATATTTGAAAAATATCTTGGCATGTTCTTTTTCGTTTTCCGCCGTTTCCAGAAAAATGTGTGAAATCTGTTCAAAGCCCTCTTTTTTAGCTGCGCTGGCAAAATAGGTATAGCGATTTCTTGCCTGTGACTCCCCGGCAAAAGCCGCCAGAAGATTTTTTTCTGTTTTTGTCCCTTTAATTGATTTAGCCATTATTTATCTCCTTTCACTGTTAAATAATAATGATTGAAATTTTAATGTCAACTTTATGCAGAATTTAGTTAATTTTTAAATCATATTGTAGTATGGAAAGCAAGATTCTTTATAATATATTGCTTTTATCATAAGGTAGAACAATTTTATTGATAAACAAGGAGGAAGCAAAGTTATGGCAACAGCAATGCCGGAAGGTGAAAATATTCAGAAAGCAATTAAATGGATTTCCGCCAGTCTGGAGGATAGCACCACTCAACCGCTGCATATGGTGATTGAAAAGGCCGTCTTTAAATTTGATTTATCCCCCAAGGATACGGAATTCCTGATGGGATTTTTCCGTAATCACAAGAAATAAAATTTGCTCTGCCCAGGGGGTGTTTCATGAATTTCATAGTGCACTCCCGGACAGTCGACGATACCGTCTGATTCAGGGATTAAATCCTGACGGATCCACCAGGTCGATACGGTCAGGGGTTTACTTTGGCTTATCGTCCCGATCAATCATTCTTATCCGAATACTTTCGACATAATCTGGATGCCGGGTAATGAATTTGGCGTCTTTTAGTCCGGCAGCAAATACGTTCGCAGTGGAATAAAGCAGACTAATATCCTCCCGTTTCTCACGAATCAGGAAAAGATTAATGTGAACAGATTTTGCTATTTTTTTAGCAAATCACGAATTTCTGTGAGTAGCACTTGATCTTTCGTTGGAGGAGGTGGCGCCACCGCCTCTACCTTCTTGCTCTTCATTATTATACCCAGAAATTTGACAATAAAAATATACAAAGCCAGGGCAATAATCAGAAAGTTGACGATTTCTCCAATAAACAGTCCGTAGGGAATTTCCTTGCCGTTTACCACCCATTTCCAGGCCAGATAACCCTGCTGACCAGGCATAATCAAACTGATCAACGGCATAATGATGTGTTTAACAAGCGAATCGATGATTTTACCAAATGCAGCGCCAATAATAACACCAATGGCCAGATCAACCACATTACCCTTTAATGCGAAATTATTGAACTCCTCCAAAACGGATGATACTTTTTTCTTGGGGTCCATGTCCTCCCCTTCTAAAATTTTTTATTATTGAATTTTGGACATTTCCTCGTAAATCTTTAAATCAATCACGCTAAAGAAGCTGTCATATTGCTCTTTTCCTAGCAGGCGGCGCAGTTCCCAGCCTTTTTTGGTTTTCTTCTCCGCCGTCACGATAAGGCTCACTTCGCATTCTTTCCAATTGAGCCTTTTCACACTGGCCGTAGTTTTTGTCCGCCAATTATCCGAAACCACAAAATCCGAATCAACCCGGTTATTCTTTTCGTCTATGATGACATTGTTGCCGATGCTTTTTTCTTTTAAAACACTGGCAACGGCCTTGAGAATAATTTTCTCTTTGGCCTCATAAATATGGGTGTACTCATCGGGTCTTGATATGACCGTCATACCAAACTCCGTAGCGCAAGATATAAGATGAATGATGAGGATCAAAGCAAAAGGCAAAAGAACATTTTTTTTAATCATACCTTTCCCTTCATGACTATAATGAAATACTAGCGGTTATTTCCGTTTATCCACCAATCACTCTTATCCTTGAACCACCAGTGTGAAGAATCCGTTTGAATAATGCGGGCGGCCAGTTTTTCGCCTTCTTCCGTGGACAGCCTCTGCAGAGCATATTTTATCCATTCATCGGAATATTTATTGCCCAAGTCGCCATACTCCTTGAGCTGCAGAATCAGAGCGATCTGATCAGCGTCGCGGGCAATCCTAGATTCCATTGTTTCTTTTGCGTTAAATTCTTCAATGGCCTGCCGGATATCGCCGCCGAAAAAAAGTCCTTCCGTTAATTCCCTGACGGCCTTGGCTTCATCGACTTCCACATATTTTTTATTGACATAGTTCATATCGCCCGTGCGCGCTTCCGGTAAATCGTGAAGAATGCACATTTTCAGCACGCGCAGTTCGTCCAGCGAATTGTTGAGTTTACACAGGGCGTAACCGATAAAAACCGTCCGCAAGACATGCTCCGCCACCGACTCTCTACCGCTGCCCAGAAACTGGTAACCGCTGCGGGGCGTTTTGCAAAGCATTCCTACTTCAAACAAGAAATCAGCAATACTTTCCATTTTACACCTTTTTCAGCACCTTGATGCGGTTGCCCATCATTTCCGACATTTTTCGGATTTGCATTTGCAAAGAAGCGATACTGTCCGGTCTTGAGCTTTCGATTTTGTCGAGTTGCCCCTTCCAGTGTTCCAGAAGAGCAATCTCATTTTCCTTCAATTTCTTTTCAAACCGTTCCTGATACTCTTTGATAAAAGCGGCGGATGAGTCCATCGGCGCCATTTTGTATCCTCCTTGATATCCTTGACATGATTACAACGCATTATATCATTCAGTCTTAAACATGCAATAAACAATTTATCAAATGATAATTTGACAGCCCTGTTTAAATATTATAAATAAACGCCACAAAAATAAAACAGATCGGTGTAAAAACTCTATGGGCTGCAAACCAAATCCCGAAGATATCGCCGGCGGGCAGGCAATTCTTGAAGGCGTCATGATGCGCCACGGCACTAAAATCGCCGCCGCGGTAAGACGACCGGACAAGGAAATCGTTTTTCAGGAGCGCGAATATATTCCGCTGACCAAACGCTATAAACCGCTGGGCTGGATGTTTATCCGGGGCACGATCACTTTGTTTGAAATGATGTTTATCGGCATTAAATGCCTGATGTTTTCCGCCGAAGTCGCTCTGTCAGAGGAAGAAAAAAAACCACAGGGATGGGAAATGTATGTTTCATTCGCCGTCAGCTTTGCCATCGCCATTTTTTTCTTTGTCGTCGTGCCGGCTTTTTTCTTTACCAAGATAAAAATTTATATGGATAGCCTGATTCTTTTAAATATTTTGGAGGGCGGTATCCGCCTGGGCATGTTTCTTTGTTTTCTGGCCGCCACACTCTTAATGACCGATATGCGGCGCGTTTATATGTATCATGGCGCAGAGCATAAAACCGTTTTCGCCTGGGAAAACGGCCAGGACCTGACCGTTGAAAATGTCAAAAAATACTCTACCCGCCATCCTCGCTGCGGTACCAGCTTCATTCTTTTTGTGATGATCATTTCCATCCTGGTCTTTTCTTTGCTGGGACGCCCGGACTTTCTGCACCGGGTTATGTATAAA
>CAIVDK010000282.1 GCA_903904655.1 uncultured delta proteobacterium
ACCACCTCCCACCAAAAAAATCACGTTGAAAAAGCTGCATGTTTCATCCCGTTATCATTGATTATGCCCGTAATTACAAACACATTGAGCAGTAACTTAGAAACTTAAGGGCGTCCCAAATAGCTTTTAACGAAAAAATCAGCCGGAGCGGCCACGGGGCCGCGATCGGCTGTATTGCTGATTCTGACTTTTATTTGCATCTGTTTTGTCATTTCGGAGTCACATCTTCAATATCTTGTGATTTTTGCTTGTCCAGCGGGATGTGTACCATACCCGATTTCTTTGGCGTGAAATCGATTCCTTTCAGGTTCACCATTCTCACTTTACGATTGTGTTGCGTGTGATAGTAATAGACGAGATTCTTGGTATCTGCGGCACTCGTCCAGATCGTCGAGCTGCGCATTCCCTTTAAGCGTTCCTGTTGGCCAGAACCTTCAGCGGAACCAAGGGGAAGGTTGAAACTGTCTAAAATGCGAAACACCTCGTAGAGAGTTTCCGGTCCGTCCGGAGTCTTACGGGCCATCTGGGTGTAGTAAACAGCACGAATAAACCGTGAGGGGGGGGTATAATCGCCGGGAATTCCCAGAAGGCCGCTTCCCGCGCCAAGAGGAGCAAATTCAACTCCTTCCATCTTCGTTGCAGGAAAAGGATTGGTCGACAAATTGACATAATTACGAAGATTCGTCATATGCCAATCGTAACTTGGCGCATTGGTCATCACGTGAAGCGGATTGTCAAATACCCGCAGTCCACCCTTCAGGTACTCTACGACAATGGATTTTCCAGTCTTATCTGTCACCATGAGGTGCAAAGGTGGCGGAATATTGCCAATAAGAGGTTCTAAAATCGCAACAACGCGAACTTTTTTCAGACCTTCACGTACTTCTTCCACCGTTGCGAATTGGCTGAGTACATATTTGACCCAATCATTCGGCCCCATCGATATCTTGGCCTGGGCTGGGTCGTAAGGCTGATATTCAGCAAAACCAGGATGATAAAGCGCGGTGACATACAGCCCCTTTTCGTTTATTCCGTCCGTAAGGGTGTCTTGCTCCATCATATCCAATCCGACCACGCCATACCGGGTTTGCCAAGAGACACCTTTTTTCCCATCAGGCGTTCCAGCAAGGTACTCGTGCCCGCGGGGAATAATTGTCACGCGGGAATTGAGGTCGAACGTTCCCCATTCCATTGTCCTACCGCAAACAACTGCACCATCATTAGCCTTCAAGCAAATAGTTGTGCATGCTGACACGCCTGCCGGAATGAAAAGTGAAATGGCAAACGCAACGATAAGAGCCCCAATGAGTGTTTGTTTAACTTTTAGCATAATTTAGTCCTCCTTTTTCTAGTAATGCGATTAAATTTGTTTATCTTACATTCTTCTTTCTATTTCATAACGTTCCGCATAACCGGCTGGAAATGGAGCTCAGCGGAATTGCCAGTCCGAGTTGATGCGGTTGTTATGCGTTCATTTAAAATCGACATGACTGATGTTTATTACATGCGATTCCCACCACCGACCTGCAGCACTTGTCCTGTGATCCATTCAGCTTGATCTGATGCAAAAAAGATAACCGCTTTCGCGATGTCTTCCGGCTGTCCGATTCGCCGGAGTGGATATGTGGCGGCAATTTCTTTTTCCA
>CAIVDK010000283.1 GCA_903904655.1 uncultured delta proteobacterium
AAGTAGGTCTCGGAGGCATAATGGAGGGCGAAGTCCTGGAGGCGCGAACCGGGTTCATGGTTGCGCATCTTGTTGATCATCCGCTCCCGGGTTCTGGCGTGTTCAGCTTTTACATCCTCCAATGTTGCGGCCAGGAAGCCGGCCTGTATGGCGTCGGTGGTTTTCCGTTCCCACCGGGAGGCATCGACGGGTGTCGTGATTTTGTCCACCGATTTCACCCACCAGGGGTAACGCCCCTTCTGGTTGCGATAAACGAATCCCTCCGGGATGGCGCCCGGGTCTTTGAAGGGGTTTCGCGCTGTGATTGAGAATTTTTCTTCCATCATCTCTCCTGTTTGCTTTACTGTTACTTTGCCATGGCGAGGAGCTGTTCGGCGCTCATCTCATCGGAGGCGTAGAGCATGGAACGCTCGACGGCCTCGGCGCGGTACTTGTGAATGGCCTGGTAACCGGGATTGTTAACCATGGACAGGTAATCCTTCCGCGATGGATACTTGACGAGAATGGCGAGATCCCAGGTTTCCTGACCAATCAAGAGCTCATTTGGTTTTACCATGAACATCATTTCCCCGCCGACGCCCTTTAGAAATGTTTCCACTTCCCTGGAGTAGCGGGCGTATGAGGCCCAACCACCTTCCGAGTTGAATTTTAAAAGGTTCAGCATGAAGACGGGCTCCGTGCCGGGATTCTTAAATAGGGCCTTGAACTGATCCATATTGGGCTTTTCTGCTTCCATAAGACGATTTCTCCTTTGTGTTTTTAGTAAACTCTGCGCGGCATGAAAATGAAACGCGCGAATCTCTTCCTTATCATGTCATGGCGAGGCGACTCTTGGGAGCCGTGGCAATCTATAAAAGCAAGATCGCCGCGCTTTGCCATGACATGCCGTTGGGCGTCAGGACGAACTCTCTTTAAAAAAGTTATCCATCAGCGGGTTAATGGCCTCGGCCTCTTCATGTTGCAGCCAGTGGCTGCTTTCCGGAAACTTGACCAGCCGGCCGTTGTCGCAATAGGCCATGCATTCGTCGGGGAGTTCCGGAATAAAGGCCGTATCGTTCATGCCCCACAGAAGCAGGAGGGGCATCTTGATCCGGTAATCGGCAGGCGGCGGCGACGGCGCCTGCAAGTAGGCGCGGTACAGGTTCACCATGGAGGTGAGGGCATGGGGCTGGCAGAAGGCCTCCCGGTATTTCTCCAACTCCTCCGGCGTGAAGGCCCCGGGGCGGCTGTCCTCGGCGAGGACGTCGATGAACCACTGGCAGTTGTCCTTCCCGCAAATGGCCTCGGCGACACCGGGAAGCTGGAAGAAGAAGATATACCAGCTTTTCTCCATTTGTTTGCGGTCGCCGATGATATGCTTGCCGCCGACGCGCTGATGGGGGGAGTTCATGACCACGACGCGCTTGATGCGTTCGGGATGTTTCATGCACGTCCACCAGGAGACGGAGGCCCCCACATCATGGCCGACCAGGAAAATCTGGTCCCGTTTGTAGAAATCGATGAGGCCCACCACGTCCTTGGCCATCTCATCCATCGTATAGGGGGCGATGCCTTTGGGTTTTTCGCTGAGGTTGTAGCCCCTGAGGTCCGGGGCCGCGACCAGATAGCCCCGGTCGGCAAAATAGCCGAGCTGCTTGCGCCAGCCATACCAAAAGTCGGGAAAGCCATGCAGAAATAGGATCATGGGGCCGTCCACCGGTCCCGCCTCCATGACATGCAGCTTCACCCCGTTGGTTTCAATGGTGCGTTCTCGTAAATCCATCAATCTATTCTCCGTTCATTGCCATGCGGCCCTTGGGAGCCGCGGCAATCTATAAAAGCGAGATTGCCGCGCTTCGCCCGCAATGACATGCCGTTGGGCGTCGGATCACGCTTCTTTGAAAAAATCATCCAGGAGCGGCTTGAGCGCCTCGGCCTCTTCATGGGTGATCCAATGGGTGCATTCGGGGAACTTGACCAGGCGGCCCTTATCGCAGTAGACAATGGATTCGTCGGGCAGTTCGGGCAAGAAGGCGAAGTCCTTCATCCCCCAACAGAGCAGCATGGGCATCGTGATCCTGTTAGAGGCCGGCGGGGACGAAGGCGCCTGCATGGCGGCCCTGTATGAGTTGATCGTGGAGGTCACGGCATGGGGCTGGCCGTAGGCCTCTCGGTATTTTTCCAGATCCTCCGGCGTGAAGGTCCCGGGACGGCTTTCCTCGATGAGGATGTCAAGCATCCACTGGTAGTTGTCCTTGGAAGCAATCAATTCGGCGAGGCCGGGAATCTGGAAGAAGAAGATATACCAGCTTTTCTCCATTTGTTTGCGATTGCCGAACAGGTATCTGGCCAGGACGCTCGGATGGGGCGAGTTCATGACGACTAGGCGCTTGATCCGTTCGGGATATTTCATGGCCGTCCACCAGGAGACGGCGCCCCCGACGTCATGGCCGAC
>CAIVDK010000284.1 GCA_903904655.1 uncultured delta proteobacterium
CCTTCGCCAGATTCCAGGCATCAAAAAAGTATTTGTCGCCTCCGGCATCCGACATGACCTGGTTTTGGCGGATAAAAAACATGGTGCGGCTTATATGCGCGAGTTGGTGAAGCACCATATTTCCGGCCAGTTGAAGATCGCACCGGAGCATACAACGCCCTCCGTACTGCAGCTCATGGGCAAACCGCAGGCGCGGGCGCTGGTCCATTTTAAAAACCTTTTTGAAAAGATGAATTCGGAAGCGGGGCTCAAACAGTTTCTGACCTATTATTTCATCGCCGCTCATCCGGGCTGCACCGAAGAAGATATGTGTGAGTTGAAATCCTTCGCCGCCCGCGAACTGCGCACAACGCCGCAGCAGGTGCAGATTTTCACGCCCCTGCCCTCCACCACCTCCGCGCTCATGTACTGGACAGAAATCAACCCGATAACCGGCCGGAAAATTTATGTGGAAAAAGATTTAGCAAAAAAGCAGAGGCAGAAAGATATTGTTGTTGGAAAAACAATCAAGTAATAGAGGGATCGATTCGAAATTGTTTTTGGCATCCCATAATTACAGGGGAGTTGAATTAATTGGATGCCCCCGGAATTAACCTTCCGTCATACTGGCGGAGGCCGGCATCCAGTGAAGCTTAAAGGTTACCCGTTGAACCGAGACATGCCTTCGCTCAGTCATGCCCTATTTCAATTGATTTGTGCCATAATAAATAGGTTGACGGTATTTGACATTTTGATATTATGCAGACAATGAAATTTGAGAAAGGCAAAGACACATGGCCATTGACCCATCCAAAATTGACAGAATTGTATGGTCCTTTCCTAATACTTGTCCCTGACAAAAGGAAGGTCTGATCAAACAAACATACTTATCGGAAAGGAAAGGTGTCATGAAAATGCACAAACACATGGGAAAACTCGCTGGGCTCACGCTGTTTGTATTCTTTCTTGCCGTCTCGCTTGCCGGGGCAAGTGATTTCTCCGACAAGGCTGCCATTGCCAATGATCGCACACAGAACCAGGAAAATCGAATGAAGGCTATACTCGATCTGGGTTCATCCAGTAACGAAAACGCGGCGCCGATCTTACTTTGCATACTTAAAAGCACTTCGGAAGATCAGCGCATTAGAACGAGCGCCGTACTGGCTCTGGAAAACATTGGAACACCAAGGCTGACGATCATCAGGGCGCTGGAAACCGCTTACAGTGAACCTGACGCCGGAAAAAATTTCTGATATACGGTTTTAATGTCCATGGGGAAGATGAAGGCCGTCGAATCCCTGGACTTTTTAACCCATGCCTTATCGAATTCGGACAGCATGATCCGCTTGAAGGCCTTCCAGGCCCTGGGCGCTCTGAAAAATGAAAGTGCGTTGCAGGGGATGGCCCGATATTTGAGTACTGAACAAGATTACATGGTCAGGGCAGCGGGTGTGCGAGCGGCGGGACAAAGCCGGTCCGCAACGACAGAGGCCATGATAGTAAAAGCCCTGCGAAACGATCCCGCGCCGCTGGTCAGATATAACGCAGCCATCCTGCTCAGACAATTCGATCCACTCAGCGCTGATGCAAAAGCCGCGATAGAAGCCGCCAGGAATGATGAATCGTCTGTGGTTCGCAAAGCCGCAAAGGAGATCCTGCCATGAAAAAAATCACCTGTTCGCTTATGTTGAGTTTCATTCTACTGACGATGCTGGGTGTGGGTTCGGCTTTAGGTCTCGAGCGGGGCGCCATCCTTTATCACTCCAGCAAGGGCAATGATATTTACGGAAGGCTGCCCCAACTGATTCTTCCCGAATCAATCGGGCAAATCGCTTTCAGAGAGATGAAATCCGGGCATGTTGGTCTGTATATCGGCACGACAAACGGAAATCACCGGATCATCCATGCCGTCATGCCGATAGTGGAAGAAACGGATTCCAATAACTTCATCCCGCAAGAAGATCTGGATACAGGCTGTCAGTACATCGGGGCAAAGGTCCCTGTCAACTTCAGCGACACAACCGCGTGGCCGGTCGAAATGAAAGATCAGTTGATTCTGCTGGCCAAAGAGCAGGTCGGCGCCAAATACGATTTCCAGTTCCTTCATCAGAAAGGACCTTATGCCGACGGATTCACCTGCGTCGGCCTCATTGAGTACCTCTTCGAAAATGTCGGTTACGACATTACGCCGAACGGCTATTACAAGGACGGAATCGGCGGCTTTACGTACACCCAAATCTATAATAGTGAGTTAACCTTATGGAGGGATTGGTCGGGACTCAACACCTTCTCTTCGAGCGTTGAATATTCCAAGTTCGAACACCCGGTTGCCAATATACTGAATATGGGCACTCTCCATGACGGCGACCGGTACATGTTCTTCCCCTATACCCAGTATGTTCAGGCATCGACAATGGCTGTTACCACGGATATCCCCGTCTCCGGTGGATCAGGCACAAGCATCCTTGACAGCGGCGTGGGTGGGTGCTTCATTGCCACAGCCGCTTACGGTTCTTACCTGCACCCCCATGTTCGAACATTTAGTATCCTGCGTGATCGCTATCTTCTGATGAGCACACCGGGGCGGACGTTTGTTAAAATGTACTATCAATATTCGCCGTCCATCGCCGATTTTATCAGCCGGCATGACGGTTTGAAGGCAGCGGCGCGCATCGCTCTGCTGCCCCTGTTGGGCCTGAGCATCCTGATTCTATGGGGCGGACCGTTGCCCACTGCGGCGATGACGGCTTTGTTCTTGCTGTTGCCAGTCTTTTTGCTTTTACGGAAAAGGATGAAACGCCAGGAGATCTGAAAAATATCCGGGAAGGTCGACAGTTAACAAGTAACGGACAATATGGGACGCCAATGCTCCCCTGTCTGTTTGAAGGAAGGTGGATTGATATATTGAAGTACGTCCCCTAGCGCTTTAATCATATTGAATAATCGGTCATCTTGACTTTTCCCTATTCCTTACGTTATAATAAAATTGTAAGGAAATACAGGAACAGGAGGTTTGGCATGCAATCCGTAATTACATCAAAATATCAGACAACTATCCCCAAGGCCATCCGCGATAATCTTGGCCTTTCCGTAAAAGACGCCCTGGAGTGGAAGATGGAAAACGGCAAAGTGGTTGTTTATCCTTCCAGACAGCAATTTTTGAAATATCGCAATACGATGAAAGTGGGAAAAGGAGACATTGCCGCGGATATTAAACTGGCGCGTGAAAAGCGCCTGGAGAAATACCGGTGAAGAAATATATCATCGACACCAACGCCCTGATCTCATTCGTGACGGACCGCAATCCTGATCAGCAGGAAAAAATCGCCTCTCTCTTCGAACAAGCGGCACAAATCAAGGTGTTTCTTTTTGTTCATCAGCACACATTAACCGAATTCATTTTTGTGATGGAAAAAGTTTATTCCATTCCCAAAAAGGAAATCGCCCAGATGGTTTCCGATTTAATCGCCATGCCCGGCATTGAAGTGGTGAACCATATTGATTTTTCCCTTGTTTTATCATGGTGGCCGGAGCCTGTCTCCGACTTCGGCGATGCCGTAATCGCATCGGTTTGCAAAAACATCAAAGGGTCGATTGTTGTCACATTCGACCGGAAATTCATGGAGCGCCTGAAAGCGCTGAAGCTGAATTTTCAAATATTCTAAAGACGGAATAGGTTAATAGAGTTTGTCATTTAATTTTGATTGCCCATCACATAGGGTAGGTTTAACCTGACAACCAACTATTCTTCAGGATATTTACATGGATAAATTTCAAGAAAAAAATGAAAGGGTAATTGGTGATGACTTCATTGAATGGCTGAATTCAAGAAAGAAGACTGCATATCGATTTAAAACGCGCCCCGATCATGCTCCAGATTTGATTTATACTTCAGCTAATAATGAATTATTTATAGAGGTTACTGCTGCATTTTACGATGAGAAACATGCAAGGTTCATTTGGAAAGGTGTACGAGGAAAAGCAGACGCTCCAGCGAATTGGAATGGTATAAACGCAAACGCGTCACTCATTAATGAAATCCACAACTGCATCATCAAGAAAGCACAGAAAAGATATGGAAAAAATACCTTGTTGCTTATTGAAGTTCCCCCAGGAGTCACATCCGCTGAAGAGCTATCTGAGTTACTGGAGCTGCAGCAATTCCCAAAGGATTCGCCTTTCGCGGGGATATATGTTGTTGGAAACTTTCCTATAAAAAATGATAGCATTGGTGGATTCAGGGTGATTCCTATTCACGAACTGTAAGTTAGCTGTTATTAACAATGAAAGTTGGATCTACAACTTTTGATCCAGCCCACACCGGTTTTTAATTGTTAGGAGGGTGACGGGATGAAATTAACCGTAAAATTCGCTTGTGCTCTAATAATTATCCTCATCTTATCTGGTTGTGTAACAACTCAAAGGTTACCTGTGCCCCAGCTCGATAGAGATCCAAACTCTGCCATTATAATTTTGAAAAGACCGAGCGTATATCCATTAGATCTAATCAGCGTTGTGGTTTATGATAATGATATGCTTATTGGCAAACTTTACGGTAAGGATGAGCTTAAATGGAGTCGTGGAGAAGGAACTCTAAAATTAGTAATAAAATATGCAGTATGGGCATCGGCTAATCATGGGGTAAATGCTAATATTGAGTTCAAAGTAAAAAAGAACAATGTTTATGTTTTATACTATACAGTTATTGGTAAACCAGTTCTGTTTACTAGTATGATTACTGGAGCAACGTTAAAACTTGAAGATAATGAACCCGTTAAAGCAATATTTACCTCCACACCCTCTGGTGCATTGGTTTACGCTGGGCCTTCACAAGATTCATTAAAATCTTTGAATTGTAAAACTCCTTGTACAAAGACATTACCTGCGGGGGAAAGTCATTGGGCAGCAGAATATTATAAAATGACGCTTGCTGGACATGAAGATTCAGCAATAGTTTATAAAAATAATACATTTAGTGATCGAGAAGTTCATTTTGACTTAAAATCGTTTCAACCGACACAAGCGCATTCATTTCCTGTGCCGATCATACAACCTCCAACTACGTCAGTCCCGTCCCCGGAAATTAAAACAGATCAACCTATTTCCATTTCAATTACATCACCTGAGATTGACAGAGGTTTGAAAGTAGTCTTAAAATCTTCAACCCTCACCATAGCAGGTGTCGCAACAGGTGGTAGTGGTGTGGCAGAAGTCCTTGTTAATGACCAACAAGCGGCTCTTGATGATCAAGGGCATTTTTCGTCTGAAGTTTTGCTGAGACCTGGAAAAAATCAAATTACTGTTTCTGCCACGGACACCCAGCGTAAATCAAATACAAGGACTTTTTCAATAACACGGGAGATTGTAAAGGTTGTACAAAAGCCGGATATAGAAATCAAGAAATCTGTAGCAACGGTAACAATTAACACAGGCAAATACCATGCACTCATAATTGCCGTGCAAGATTACTCCAGCAAGGAGATCAATAATCTGGATCACCCGATTGCGGATGCTATTGCAATCAAAAATATTCTGACCAAGCGCTACACTTTTGACGATAAAGATATTGTTTTCTTAAAAAACCCGGATAGAAAGACCATTGGAACAACATTCAATGATCTGCGCAAAAAACTTTCAGAAAACGACAATCTATTCATATTTTATGCAGGACATGGCGTCTGGATGAATGATATGAAAGAGGGATACTGGCTGCCTAGAGATGCAAGTGGAATAAATAATCCAACTGACTGGATACCTAACAGCACAATTCGCAATTATATCCGTGCACTTAAGGCTAAACACGTACTTCTTGTTGCCGACGCATGTTTCTCAGGTGGAATATTCAAGGTAAGGGAAGCCTTTACCAGCCCGAATGCCTCCATTGAAAAAATTTACGAGATGCAGAGTCGCAAGGCGATCACAAGCGGTTCGCTCAAGACCGTGCCAGATCGGAGTGTCTTTGTAGAGTATTTGGCAAAGAGGTTACGTGAAAACAAGGAGAATTACTTGGATGCTCAAAAACTTTTCGTCAGCTTCAAGGAGGCCGTGATTAATAACTCACCGAATAATCAGATGCCATTGTACGGAGCAATCAGTGAGGCAGGTGATGAAGGTGGAGACTTTGTGTTCGTGAGTAGGCAACAATAGTTTGCAGGCAGCATGCTGAACCTTGTCCGCGACGAGCGGTCTAAGTACTATAAGGGGGACTGGATCACTCATTACGAACACTATTCATTGTTAATCAGGAATACTGTCGAGTGTAGATAAATAGGTGTTGTTAGCAAAATTTGCAAAGTGATTGGATACAAAGGCAATATGATGATTTCTTCCTCAATGAAAATGGCAACACCTCACCGGTTTTTAATTTTCAGGAGGGTGACAGAATGAAATTTACCGTAAAATTCGCTTGTGCTCTAATTATTATCCTCATCTCAACTGGTTGTATAACAACTCAAAGGGTACCTGTGCCCCAGCTTGATAGAGACCCAACCTCTGCCATCATAATTTTAAAAAGACCGAGTATTCCTATAACGGCTCGTTTAATAAGAGTAGAAGTTTACGATAACGACAAGCTTGTTGGCCATCTATCTAGCGGGGACGAGCTTAAATGGAGCCGTGGAGAAGGAACTCTAAAATTAGAAACAAAATATTTCGACTTATGGGGAAATCCAAGCAGTTGGATAGCTGCTAGTACGATACTTGAAGTGAAAAAGAATAATGTATATGTGCTGAACTATAGTATGAGCGATCCTGCTGTGATTGGGATTGCATATTCAACGTTAAAACTTGAAGATAATGAACCCGTTAAAGCAATATTTACCTCCACACCCTCTGGTGCATTGGTTTACGCTGGGCCTTCACAAGATTCATTAAAATCTTTGGATTGCATAACTCCATGTACAATGTCATTACCCTCTGGAAAAAGTAATTGGGAAGCAGAATATTATAAAATGACGCTTGCTGGACATGAAGATTCAGAAGTAGTTTATAAAAATAGTATACCTGGTGATCGAGAAGTTCATTTTGACTTAAAATCGTTTCAACCGGCACAAGCGCATTCATCTCCTGTGCCGGTCATACAACCTCCAACTACGTCAGTTCCGTCCCGGAGAATAAAAACAGATCAACCTATTTCTATTTCAATTACATCACCTGAAATTGATAGAGGCTTGAAAGTAGTCTTAAAATCTTCAACCCTTACCATAACAGGTGTCGCAACAGGTGGTAGTGGTGTGGCAGAAATCCTCGTTAATGGCCAGCAGGCGGCTCTTGGTGATCAAGGGCATTTTTCGTCTGAAGTTTTGCTGAAGCCTGGAGAAAATCAAATTACTGTTTCTGCCACGGACACTCAGCGTAAATCAAATACAAGGACTTTTTCAATAATCAGGGAAATTGTAAAAGTCGTAAAAAAGCCAGATGTAGAAGTCAAGGAGCCTATAACAATTAACACAGGCAAATACCATGCACTCATAATTGCCGTGCAAGATTACTCCAGCAGGGACATCAATAATCTGGAGCACCCGATTGCGGATGCTGTTGCAATCAAAAATATTCTGACCAAACGCTACACTTTTGACGATAAAAATATTGTTTTCTTAAAAAACCCGGATAGAAAGACCATTGGAACAACATTCAATGATCTGCGCAAAAGACTTTCAGAGAACGACAACCTATTAATATTTTATGCAGGGCATGGCGTCTGGATGGATGATATGAAAGAGGGATACTGGTTGCCGAGAGATGCAAGTGGAATCAATAATCCAACTGACTGGATACCTAACAGTACAATCCGCAATTATATCCGCGCACTTAAGGCTAAACACGTACTTCTTGTTGCTGACGCATGTTTCTCAGGTGGAATATTCAAGGTAAGGGAAGCCTTTACCAGCCCCAATGCCTCCATTGAAAAAATTTACGAGATGCAGAGTCGCAAGGCGATCACAAGCGGTTCGCTCAAGACCGTGCCGGATCGCAGTGTCTTCGTAGAGTATTTGGCAAAGCGGTTACGTGAAAACAAAGCAAAGTACTTGGATGCCCAAAAACTCTTCGTCAGCTTCAAGGAGGCCGTGATCAACAACTCACCGAATAATCAGATGCCATTGTACGGAGCAATCAGTGAGGCAGGCGATGAAGGTGGAGACTTTGTGTTCGTGAGGAGGCAACAAGAGTAATAAAGGGAACCAATAGAAACATCCTTAAGAAATTAAGTTACTTCATGCGGGGTGAGTGTTTTCACATAATGATGACAAGCGCTTCCCCGTCAGTGACGACGACCCCGTTTTGATTCGTGACGACCGTGCTGAGCTTAAGAAATTTTAACATACCCTCTTTTTTTGTGAACATTTCTAATACTTCCGCCGTGACTGTCAACCTATCCCCCAGAAATACAGGCTTTCGGAAATTACTTGTTTGGGAGACATAAAGCGCTCCGGGCCCCGGCAATTTCATCCCGATAACGGCGGAAATGAGCGCGGATGAAAAACAACCATGAACCACCCTCTTCCCAAACTGGCTTTTTTGGGCAAACGCTTCATCCATGTGCAACGGATTGAAATCGCCGGAAATCTCCGCGAAGAGGGCAACGTCCGCCTCCATGACGGTTTTGGTGTGCTCGGCCTTATCCCCTACTTTATAATCTTCGTATTTTGCAATCTTCATGATCACCCCTCATTCTAAATCGCACTGACCGGTATAGATGAAACACCGGTATTGATCGGCAGAGACTGAGTTGCCAGACAAATCACGCCGCCGTGGCCGACTTTCAGATTGAGCTTTTCCAATAAAGAAAAATGCTGAACAGCCTTTTTGTCGGGCGAAGAGGTTTTTTTGAATTCCAGCGGGTAGATGGTGTTGTCGCGTATGATCAGCAAATCAATTTCCTTGCCATCTTTGTCGCGATAGTAATAAAAAGGCGGCGTCTGCCCGCTGTGCAGCCACGATTTGAGAATTTCGACAAAGATCCAGCTCTCCAGAATCGCTCCGGAAAAAGCGCCGGCTTCCAGAGTTTCCGGACTTGACCATTCGGTCAGCCATGCGCACAGACCGGTATCAAGAAAATATAGCTTGGGTGTTTTGACCAACCGTTTGGTGACGTTTGTGAAATAAGGTTCGAGCAGGTACACAAGACCGGAGGCTTGCAGGATTGAAAGCCAGCTTTTGGCTGTGTTGTAGGAAATGTCCACATCGCGCGCCATTTCCGCCAGATTGAGAAGCTGGCCTGTCCGCGCCGCCGCCGTGCGCAAGAATCTAAGAAAAGCCATTTCGTCGCCGACACGCGCCAGATCCCGCACATCTCTTTGCAGGTAGGTTTGAACGTAAGAACGATAGAATAGATCGCGATCTTCATTTTTCGAAATGGCCATGGCCGGAAAAGAGCCGCGCCAGATGATGTTGTAGAGGTCTTTGAGTGTGACGGTCCCGCCCGACTTCAACCGCCGATCGATCTCTTTGGGTAGTGGAAGGAACGGCGTGGATGTTTCGCTCAGGCCGCTCATTTCCCTGCGTGAAAAGCCAAGCAATTGCACGATGCCGACACGTCCGGCAAGCGATTCTGAAACCCCTTTCATGAGATGAAACTGCTGCGAACCGGTCAGCCAGTAAAGATCCGTTTTTCGTCGTTTGTCGGATTCCATCTTGATATAGGGAAGCAATTCAGGGGCATACTGAATTTCGTCAATCAACAGCGGAGCGGGAAAGCGCTGCATGAAAAGGGCCGGATCGTTCTTGGCAAGATTTAAAACCAGTGGATCATCGAGTGTAACATAGGTTCTGTCATTGCCGATTAAGTGCTGCAGGAAGGTTGTCTTGCCCACTTGCCGCGCGCCGGTAACCAGGGATACCGGAAATTGACGGGAGGCCTGAATAAAATATTTTTCGAGCGTTCTTGTGTGGTACATTCAAAATCTCTATCGGCCATGTTGCAATATGACTGCAATATAGCCGATAGAAGTTAATCTGTCAATATTATTTGCGCCGTCTGTCCCATGACTTGAGGCCTGGTTTGCACAACCACATAAAACCAACAATTTTGTCATTCCCGTGAAAACGGGAATCCAGTATTATCAATGGTTTTCTAGATACCGGCCTTCGCCGGTATGACGATTAGAGGGATTGGCATTCGGGGGACATAACACTTAATTCATCCTTGAGCTCATTGATGTTGATTAAACCCTGCCGTACTTATCTTCCAGCCTTTCAATATCGTCTTCGCCGAAGTACGTGCCTGTCTGGACTTCAATGATGACCAGATCGACATTGGATAGGTTTTCCAGACGGTGGGTCGCACCTTGCGGTATGTCAACCGCTGTGCCGGCGGTCATTTGATGATTGCGGCCAGCAATTATTGCCCGTCCCTCGCCGGAAACTGCATACCAGTGTTCCGAGCGCTGTTTATGACGTTGCAGGCTAAGGCTGCCGCCCGGTTCAACAATAATTCGTTTTACTTTATGATCCGATGCATCGGACAAGATCTGATAGTAACCCCAGGGACGTTTGTTTATCGTTTCCATTGATTTTCGCTCACAAAGTATTTGTTAATTTGACTATCATAATCCCGGATGAATGAAAAGCTGTCCTTTTACCGTGAAGCGTATCTCGTGAAGCGTCGTTCGTCATCCGCAGAAAAGTTCAACCCCTTCCTGAAACAGTTAGAAACCATTCCCTACGCTTCACACTTCACGAACCACGCGATTCCCCTTCTCTTCCTTCTTTCCTTTAGCGCCCCAATATGATAAGTCCTTGCCCCATAAGGACTATGGACATTAAATATTCACTCAAACGCAGTCGCAAAAGGAAGAAAACGATTTCTCTGCAAATCAGCAATTCATCAGAAGTCACAATCTACGCGCCTTACTTTACACCCGTCGCGGAGATAAACCGCTTTGTTGAAGAAAAACAGACCTGGATTGACCGGGCCATGCGCAAGCAA
>CAIVDK010000285.1 GCA_903904655.1 uncultured delta proteobacterium
AATGGGAACTATTTTTAATATGATGGGAACAATTATTCAAGAAGCACCTGACAAATAATAGGGGTCTCTATATTTATTCATATCTTGCAGCTGAATGACCATATCAAAACGACGCAGCCAAATCCTTTCAACTGGATCAGGAAGCGCAACCTGACACCAATGCATGTAAATACAAAAAAGTAGCGGTAGGGACGAGCCTCGAACGTTTGGTGATGCATTGCCGAGTGACTAAGACGCAGAATCCTGTCTTGAATTATACCGATAATCATCACCAGAGATCACAAAATATTACAATTAAGGTTAGCTATAGGTTAGCTAACCAAAAATAAAAAGGCTAGCCATTATTAGCTAACCATTTGATTTTACTGGAGCCGATGGCCAGAGTCGGACTGGCGACCTACTGATTACGAATCAGTTGCTCTACCAACTGAGCTACATCGGCATCCATGAAAGAGATGTCGTATTTATATGATAGAATTGAGCTTGTCAATATCAATCTGCGCTTCCTTAATGATTGACTTCTATTTCATTTTCCTTTAGCTTCCGCTGATAGAGCTGATGAGTATGGAAACCAAAATGATCTTTTTTCTTTTAACCTTTTTATGCCTTTACGGCGGAATTAATTTTTATTTCTTTTTGCGCGTCAGAAGCATCGTCCATTTTTCCGGTATTTTGCAGGGTTTGCTCCTGTGCCTTCTTGTTTTACTTATTATCGCGCCGATCCTGGTGCGGCTTGCCGAATCCTTTCATCTGGAACAGACGGCGCGGACGGTCGCTTATGTCGGCTATGTCTGGATGGCTTTTGTTTTTTTATTTTTCTTTTTGAGTATTTCATTCGAACTCATTCGAGGGGTTTATAAGCTGATCGAGCCTTCGGCAAATGTCAATACTCTCAAAACAATCACTTTCGGTCTGTCGGCGTTTCTATCTATTGTTTTGGTTACTTACGGTTATATCGACGCACAGAAAGTCCGGGTAAAACATCTGGAAATAATGACACAGCAAGCCTTGCCTGAAAGCGGCAAACTACGTATCGTTCAGATATCCGACGTCCACGTGGGGATTATTATCCGTAAAAATCGCCTTGAGCCGATGCTTGAACGTATTCGGGAGACCAACCCTGATATTCTGGTTTCCACGGGCGACCTGCTTGACGGTGAACTCGACAACATCATGAAGGATGCTGGACGTTTTGCTGGGATTAAAGCTAAATATGGTAAATTTGCCGTTCTGGGCAATCATGAATATTACGCCGGACTCAATCGCTCAATGCAGTTTATCAAAACGGCCGGCTTTGAACTCTTGCGCGACGACATGACACAAGCAGCAGGGATCACGATCTTCGGCGAGGACGATGTCACCAATCGAAGATCAGGTCTGATCAATAAAGGTCAGGAATTCAAAAAAGCGCTGGCCGAAAAGCGCGATGGTTTTGTCTTGCTGTTAAAGCATCAGCCTTATATCGATGGGGGGGCAAATTTTAATTTACAGCTTTCCGGTCACACACACGGCGGCCAGCTTTTCCCCTTCGGCATCATCACCCGTTTGTATTTTCCAAAGAGCTACGGCCTGCATGAACTGGCCCCAAACAAGTTGCTGTATGTGAGCCGCGGTACCGGCACCTGGGGCCCGCCCGTGCGTGTCTTCGCCCCGCCGGAAATTACCGTGATTGATTTGATCGGCCAAAAATGAATTGATTCACTATCAGATTATTTTCTGAAAACATGTGTCAGAATAATTTTGTGTTAGAATTATTACTTTTGAAAATGATGCGGGAACAAAAAACGCGGCCTGCCTCACTGACAGACCGCGTCTATATGAATTAGGCCTGAACAGCGTTAACTTTCTTTGTTAATCGCGAAATTTTGCGGGAGGCATTTTTTTTATGGATCAGGCCTTTTGCCGCGGCTTTGGCCAACGCGGGAACGGTTGCTTTCAGTGCATTTACCGAGTTCTCTTTGTTATTGCCTTCAACAGCCGCGAGAACTGTTTTGACTTTGGTTTTGATCGCGGACTTGGCTGCAATATTGCGCTCCCGGCGGACTTTGCTTTGACGATCGCGTTTTTCTGCTGATTTATGTGTTGCCAAAAGTATCTCCTCCTGAACTTCTTTTTTATTAAGGTTTGGCTGTTTAACGCAATTGTTTCAGGCTGTCAAGCGCAATTTATTGAGCAAACAGATTACAAACCCATAAAATGAGCGAAATAATGAGTAAAGTTGGCATGGGGCGACTGCCGAAGATTTCAGGTAGAGACAGGTCAAGGACCCGTCTCTACCTTGTTTGTGGCTAACCTTCAAAATACTCATTTTTCATGGTAACCGTGAGGCCATCGCCGTTTAACAGGCGCGTGGCCAAACCTTCAATTTTGGGCATTTCATAGCCGAAGAAGTAACGGCAGGTCATTACTTTACCATTGTAGAAATTGATATCGGCCGGGCCTGCGTTGCCTTGAAGCGCTTTATTGGCCACTGTAGCCTGAAGCAGCCACTGCCAGGCAATAGCGATAATGCCGAAGAATTCGAGATACAGAGTAGCATCCGCCAGGAACATTTCCGGACCTTCCTTGGCGGCAACGCCAAAGAGATGAGCCGTAACTTTTTCCAGCTTTCCTAATGCCGCATCGAGAGCAGAAGCAAAGGGCTTCAGTGCGGCATCAGTTTCCGCAGCCTTGATGGTTTTACGGACTTCCGCAAGATAAAGCTGGGCCGCCTTGCCTTTTTTCATCATCATCTTGCGACCCAGAAGATCCATGCCTTGGATACCGGTTGTGCCCTCGTGAATCGGATGAATTCTGACGTCGCGGTAGAACTGCTCCAGAGGAAACTCATCGCAATAGCCATAACCGCCCAGAATCTGAACCCCGGCGCTGCATGACAGAATACCCATTTCCGACGGATACGTCTTGGCAACAGGCGTCAAAAGCTCGAGAAGCAGGTTGTAATTCTCATGATCCTCACCTTCCGACACCTTTTCCATATCATGATAAAGGCAGCACTGCATGAGCAATGACAGAGACCCTTCGACAATTGCTTTCTGGAACAGAAGCATCCGTTTAATATCGGGATGTTCAATGATGGACACCTGGGGGCTTAAAGGATCTTTCGATGACATTTTTCGCCCCTGGGGACGTTCTTTGGCATACTCCAGGGAGGCATAGTAAGCGGCGGACGAAATACAGGCTGCACCCAACCCCACATCAATTCTCGCCCCATTCATCATCTGGAACATATAGCTGAGCCCTTTGTTGGGTTCACCCACAAGCCAGCCCCGGCAATCATCATTTTCCCCGAAAGCCAATTGGGTGATGGGTCCGCCTCGATAGCCCAGCTTATGATAAATGCCGGCACAGTTGACATCGTTATGCGTAAGCGCGCCATTGGCTTCAATCCGCAACTTGGGAATGATAAACAGAGAAATTCCTTTTACGCCTGCCGGTGCCCCTTTGATCCGGCCGATGGCTAGATGAATGACGTTTTCCACTGCGTCATGTTCGCCGGCGGAAATGAAAATCTTCTGGCCTTTGAATTTGTAATAACCCTGATCCGTCGGCTCTCCCGTGAGCGTAATATCAGTCAGAGAACTACCTGCCTGAGGTTCCGTGAGCGCCATGGTTCCCTGCCACTCACCGGCCATCATCTTGGGGAGATACAAATCTTTCATCTCCTGCGTGCCATAAGAAGCGATCAAACCGGCCGCTCCGGTGGTCAGGCCATGATAGATCGACCCGGAATAATTGGCAGCCGCAAAGATCGCCGTCGGCACCATCATGCCTACCATTTCCGGCAATTGCTGCCCGCCGTGCTCGCAGTTGAAAGTAGCGCCAATCCATCCCCCGGCGCCGCACTCCCGCATGATCGTCTTAACCTGAGGATGAACCTTAACTTCACCGTTCACATATTCCGGTTGATTCCGATCCATTTCATGGAGGGTTGGCTTAAAGAGGTCTTTCCCCATCTTCATGGCTGTCTCCAAAACCATGTCAAAGACCTCACGGCTGTGGTCGGCATAACGGGGATACTTAAGAAGGGACTCTGCGTCAAACAGCTCGTAGAGCAAAAACTTTAAATTTCTATCGCTGATAAATTTTTCGGCCATATTTTCTCCTCTTTTTTTTATTGCTGCTGATCGCAACAAAATTTCCGTTGATTATTATTTTAAGGGTCACAAGTAACCTAATACCCTAACGGGCACTCGAGGTCACAAGTAACCTAAGGGTCACAAGTAAAAATGCCGCCAGGATAAAATGAACCTGGCGGCAATAATAAATTATCTTCTATAATGCTAAACTTTTCCACACAGGGCAGTCCGCGTAAAATATTCTAAAGCTGCAGATTCTCGATAACGGTACCGACACCCAAACCACCACCGCAGCAGGAACTGAAGCAACCGTAGCGTCCGCCTTTCTTGATCAGCTCTCTCATGGTGAAGATACAGATACGGGCGCCGGACGCGCCGTTGGGGTGACCGTAGGAAATGGCGCCGCCGTTGGGGTTCCATTTGGCCATGTCAACCTTATCGCCGGTCTGTTTCTCAAGTTCCGCCGCAACCGCCAGATTCTGCACAGCGAAAGCCTCATTGCATTCAATAACATCCAATTGCGAAAGTTTCACGTTGGCGCGTTTCAGAGCCTGAGGAACTGCGTAAGCAGGACCAATACCCATGATCTTGGGATCGACACCAAAGTCACCACCGGCCAGCCATTTTGCCATCGGCTTGTAGCCAAGCTGTTCAGCTTTTTCTTTGCTCATCATGAGCACAAAAGCAGCGCCGTCATTACGGCCGGACGAGTTACCGGCGGTGACGGTTCCGTCTTTGATGAAGGCGGGGGGAAGAGCGGCCAGCGCCTCCATCGTCGATACGCGTGGGAATTCATCCACTTTGAACTCCAGCGGCGGATTTTTCTTTCCCTGGGGAACCATAACGGGGATAATATCCTGGGCGCAGAAACCGGATTCAATGGCTTTTTTTGTCCGCTCCTGGCTGCGGAATGAAAATTCATCCTGGGCTTGACGGGAAATATTGTACATTTTCTGCAGAGCTTCTGCGGTGAATCCCATGTTCATGGTTGCCGCATCCCGGGTAGGAGAACTGGAATACGCAACCGGCATCGGAGGAATCATCCGGAAAGGTTCCTGTGCCATGGAAAATCTTGCACAGGCCTGACTGTAGGATTCAAAACCGCCGGCGATCATGATATCGGCCTGATTGGCCAGAATTCTCCAGGCTGCATGGTTAATCGCATCGATAGCCGAACCGCACTGCATTTCGACATAGGAAGCAGCGGTGCTGATGGGAAGTCCGCTGGCCAATACCGCCCAGCGCGCCGGGTTTATGGCGGATGTCGGTCCAATGGCCGATCCCATGAAAACACTGTCAACCACGCCACCCTTTTCGATAATCTTTGATTTTTCAACCAGACCTTTGAGTGCCAAGCCGGCCAGTTCTTCACCGACGATGCTGCGCAAGGTTTTCCCCATCGTGCCGAATGCTGTTCTAGCACAATCTACAAATACTACTTCTCTACTCATAACTCCTCCTGTATATTTTAGTTTTTTTTACGATGAAATCGTTTTGAGATTTATCGAGGCTTACAAAAAAACGATGTCTCCCGAAATCAATTCGAGGCGTTATCATACCTAAAAGGTCACGTCAAGCATGTTGTCAAAGACTTCTTTATTTCCAATATGCTCAATAATCTTTAATAAATTAAGCACAAAGCGTAAAGGTTTCTCAACGCTGAACGCACTCATAAAACATCAACGGCTGTCAATAATTTTATTCATATTGACAGCCGTTGATAAAACAGAATTCATGGACAGTTATGGTGGCGATCAGGCCTTCTTAAAAAAATCTTCGATCAGGGGATTGATCTTGTCCGCTTCTTCATGCTGTACCCAGTGGGAGGCGTCCTCGAATTTGACCAACTGTCCCTGATCGCAGAAGGCCATGCTGGCCTCCGCCTGCTCAGGAATAATGGCGACATCATTGACGCCCCATAAGACGAGGACGGGCATGGTAATCCTGAAACTGGCGGGTTTTTCCGAAGGAGTCTGCAGAGAGGCCCGGTACCAGTTTACCATGGATGTGAAGGCATAGGGCTGCATGAAGGCTGCCCTGTATTTCTCCAGATCCGCAGGCAGGAATGCACCCTGCCGGCTGGTCTCCGTGAGCAGATTAACAGGCCACTGATAATTATTGGCCGAAGCAAACTGCTCGACCGCGCCGGGGATTTGGAAATAGAAAATATACCAGCTTTTTTCCATCTGCTTCTGATTGGAAAAGAGCGTCTTGCCCATAACAACAGGGTGGGGCACGTTCATAATGACGAGGCGTTCAATACGCTCCGGATATTTAAGCGCCGTCCACCAGGATACCGCAGCGCCCCAGTCATGGCCGACAAGGAAAATCTTTTTGCGGCCATAGGCATCAATCAGACCGACGATATCTTTGGCCAGTTCGTCTGACTTGTAGGGTGCAATCCCTTTGGGTTTATCGCTGAGATTGTAGCCCCGCTGGTCAGGTGCAACAACCAGGTATCCTTTGTCAGCAAAATATTGAAGTTGTTTGCGCCAGGCATACCAGAATTCCGGAAAACCATGGAGAAACAAAATCATCGGGCCGTCGGCCGGCCCGGCTTCCATAACGTGTAATTTAATTCCGTTGGTCTCAATAAAGCGTTCGCGTAAGTCCATTTCTACCTCCTTGAGGGTATTAGACTGATCCCCTGATTACCTGAAGGTAACGCGAGGGGACACGAGGCTGAAGACTGTTAGGTTAATTTGTGGGGCGCTTCGCACCCTTTCGTTTTATCCTTAATGCCTTCGGCCCTCAGTCTTCGGTCTTCAACCTTTTTTAAAGCTCCCAGGCCGCTTTTGCTCCATCCGTCGTCGCTTCAATAATCCGGCGGGGCGCAACGGCATCGCCGACAATAAAATGACGAATGCCTTTTTTCAAAAGCATGTCTTTGAGGGTATTTCTTGGCGTCACGCCGATGGCGACAATAACCTGATTGACCGGTTCGATCTTACGATCTTCGCCGTTTTGGGTAACAACAACTGATCCTTCAGTAATAAGCTTTACCGTTGTGCCGAGCATCAGCTTAATTCCACCGGCCTCAAGACGCTTATGCAGCATGTAGCCATGTGCAGCCTGTGCCAGAACGGGTGAAGCCGCCAGCATTTCCACAATGGTAATGCCCTTGACGCCCTTCTCGCGCAGAAAATCGGCTGTTTCCATGCCTACGAGCCCGCCGCCAATAATGACAACGTGGTCTTTGGGCTTTACGTCACCATCCATGATCTGCCAGGCGTCACAAACCACTGATGCATTGATGCCCTCGGCCGGGCAAGTGGATTTGCCGGCGCCGATGGCCAGAATAACGGCATCGGGTTTGCCCGCTTCAATCATGGCCTCAGTGACTTCGGTGCTTGTCTTGATATTCACACCTTTCTTTTTGCAGTTTGCCGTAAGGGTCTTAATATACCTGCCGTACACCTCTTTGTGTGGTGCTTTTGCGGCATAGCGAACATTTCCGCCCGTTTCTTTTTCCTGTTCGAAGAGCGTTACCTTATGTCCCAGGCGTGCGGCCTCAAAAGCAGCTGTAAGCCCGCCCGGTCCACCACCTACAACCCAAACGTTGCGGATTACTGCCGCCGGACCTGCCGGGTAAATCAGCTCCTGCCCGGTTTGGGGATTAATGGCGCAACGAATTGGAAGCACCTCTACTGCAAGGCGCTCAATGCACCCTTGATTGCAGGCCAGGCATTCCAGAGTATCTTCCGGATGTCCTTCTCTGACATTTTTCAGGAAATCGGGGTCGGCCAGGTGTTGCCTTGCCACGGCAACGAGGTC
>CAIVDK010000286.1 GCA_903904655.1 uncultured delta proteobacterium
CGGTATCTTGCCCGGTCTTCTGCTCGCCGCTCTCTTCATCGTTTACATCGGCGTCCGCTGTTACTTCCAGCCTAACCTGGGGCCTCCCCTTGCCTTGGCGGAAAGGGTATCGTGGCGGGAGAAATTTATATCCCTCCGGGCAGTGCTGCTGCCGATTATGATTATCATCATGGTTCTGGGATCGATTTATGCGGGAATTTGCACAGCCACCGAGGCTTCCGCTCTGGGCTGTGTGGGAGCGCTCATTTCGGCGGTTGTCTATCGTAAGATGAGCTGGACTTTAATCAAAGAAGCCTGTTTCCGGACCGCCGCCCTTACGGCCCTGATCGTCTGGATCCTCATCGGGGCTTACGCTTTCACGGCTGTTTATACCGGTACAGGGGCACATGTCCTGATGGAACATATCATGATGTCTATTCCCGGAGGGAAATGGGCCATCCTGATCAGCATGCAGATCATCTTTTTCATCCTGGGATGTATCCTGGACCCCGTGGGTATCATCATGATCTGCACCCCCGTCTTTGTTCCGGTCATTACGGCCCTGGGATTTGATCCCCTCTGGTTCGGTGTTCTTTTCATCATGAACATGGAGATGGGGTACCTGACCCCTCCTTTCGGTTTCAACCTGTTTTATATGAAAGCCATCGTCCCGCCCGGGATAACCATGGCCGATATCTACCGATCGATAGTGCCATTTGTGATCATTCAAGGTATCGGGCTTGCTATCGTCATCATTTTTCCGGAGATCGCCATGTATCTCCCGAACCTGATGACCAAATAAAAACGTTGCGCCGGTATGGACAACGAAACGCTAAAACATAGATTCTGCCCCCGGAGAGGCTGGGATTTGCTGCCCGGCCTCTCCCATCCAATAATCATTTCAGCACTGCTGCATGATTTCTGGTAAACTACCTCTGGAGGTTGTATGCGCAAAATAATCTTTTGCCTTTTTGGTGTTCTTCTTTTTTTACTGATTCTAGCATTTCTGCCGGCGAAGAGTATGGCCGACAGCCGCATGCCTCCGCCCGACTTCCCTCTTTTAGAGGCTATTAAAAAGAACGACTTGGAAAAGGTAAAATCTATTCTTAGCGGCCCCCCCTCAGCCTCCAGTAAATATGAGGTCAATCAAAAAGGCAGAACCGGCGATACGCCGTTGTCGGTTGCCGCCTCGCGCGGCAATCTGGAAATCGTCAAGCTATTGGTCGAGCATGGCGCCCATGTTAATGCCGGCAAAGAAACCGGTGACAGAACCCCTTTGCTGGAAGCGGCAAGCCAGGGCAACGCCGATGTTGTAAAATACCTGATTGCGGGAGGGGCTGATGTGAACGCCCGGGGGAAAGGGCTTACGCCGCTTCTTGCCGCCACCGGCTGGGGACGAATAACCTCAGGCTCTGCCACTGATAAAGCAAAGACTATTCGCATCCTTTTGGAAAATGGCGCGGATGTGAATGTTCAAGACGAGTCGTGGATGAAAACGGGACGGACACCGTTGATGTATGCGGTGATGCAGGGAGATGCCGCCCTGGTGCAGGATTTGCTGGCCCGCGGCGCAAGGCTCGACCTGAAAAATAAGGAGGGTGAGACGGCCTTGTTCCTGGCGAAGAAAGATGGGCTGGAATATATTACCCAATTGCTGGAAAAACCGGTTGACGGCGCAAAAGCGCCATCAAAACTCATTGATCCTGCCGTGCATCCTCTATTTGTTGCCGTTAAGGAAGGCCGTTCCGATAAAGTCAAAGCACTGATTGCCGAAGGCATTGATGTGAATTTCCGGGCTCCGACGGGCAGTACGCCATTGATGTACGCCGCCGACGGCAATAAGCTGGATATTGTCCGATTTTTGCTGAACTCCCACGCCGACGTGAATGCCAAAAACGGCGCCAACAACACGGCATTAATTTACGCCTCCATCAAAGGTCATGAGCGTGTTGTCTATGAGCTCTTAAGAAAAAAAGCCGATGTGAACGTAAAGAATATGACTAAAGGTGATGCTCTGATCTATGCGGTGTTGAGTAAAAGGGTGACAGTGGTCGGCATATTGCTGAAGCACGGCGCAAAGGTAAACAATAAATATGATGATGAGCAATCAGCCCTGATGATGGCCCTCCATGACGGTAGTTCCGATATTGCCAAATTACTGATTGCCCATCAAGCGGATGTCAATGCGGTTGATGAAAAGCAAATGACGGCTTTGATGATCGCCTGCGAAAAGGGTAATGCCGATTTAGTGGAAGCGCTTTTGAAAGCCGGGGCGGATATCAACAAAAAATCAAAATACGGGGATACGGCTTTAAGCAAGGCCATCGCTGCAAAAAATGTTCGGATTGTCAGAATATTGGTAAAAAACAGCGGGAATTTTGACAGACGGGAAGCTCTTTTCTCGGCCGTTATTGCCGGGGATCAGGAGATTGTCAAACTTTTGCTGACCCAAGATATGGATGTGAATATGCGTGGCTTTGCCTCGGGAACTGCTCTGATGCTGGCCGCAGACGGCGATATTGCCCTGGTGAAATTTCTGGTCGAAAGAGGGGCGGATGTTAACATAAAGGATGACGACGGAGAGACGGCTTTGATGAAAGCGGTTAAGTCTTTTAAAGAATCAAATCTTTCTTGCATCACGCATTTCATCGACCATGGCGCGGATCTCGATGCGGTAAGCAAAAAGGGTGAGACGGCGCTGATTCTGGCGGTCAAAAGAGGCAACGCGGATATGGTAAAAATATTGGTCGAAAAGAGAGCCGCCGTATCACTGAAAGATAAAGAGGGAAAGTCGGCCTGGACTTATGCGGTAGAAGGCGCCAATCCGGCTATCGTGAGCCTTCTGGAAAAAGCCGGCGCGGCCCGGGACTATCTCGGGATGGAATGGAAGGGCAATGTTTCCAAGCAAAAAGAGGCATTCATTAAAGTGGTAGAGACGCCAAAGGAATGGTCCGAGCTCTGGCTGCGCGCCTTTGAAAAGCCCGCGCCGGACATGGATTTTGAAAAATACGCGGTGGCGTGTGTTTTTCTGGGGCATGA
>CAIVDK010000287.1 GCA_903904655.1 uncultured delta proteobacterium
ACCGCTCACGGCCGTGTATGCCGTAGATGAGGTGGGCAATCCGACCATCCTGGCGACGTTTACGGTTATTGCCGCTTTGATGCCCATGGCCTTTGTCTCGGGGCTTATGGGACCCTACATGCAGCCCATTCCCGTAGGCGCATCGGCGGCCATGGTTTTTTCTCTGCTGGTTGCTTTTATCGTCAGCCCTTGGCTGGCCTATATCATCTTAAAAAACGTTCGCCATGGTCTGGGCCATGAAGAAGGGAAAACCGGACTAGCCCGTCTTTATGAGAAAATGCTGGGACCTCTGATTGATGTTCGCAAGAAACGCCTGATTGCCTTCGCGGCTATTGGCGTCTTGCTTCTGCTGGCCTTTGTCCTCGTGCCGCTGAAGAAAGTCACTATGAAGATGCTGCCTTTCGACAACAAAAGCGAATTGCAGGTGATTATTGATATGCCGGAGGGTCGGACGCTGGAAGAAACGGCCGCTCTCACCCGGGAGATGTCTGAGTATCTGAAGACTGTGCCGGAAGTGACGGATTACCAGGCCTATGTGGGAGCCGCATCGCCATATAACTTTAACGGTCTGGTGCGTCATTATTTTTTGCGACAGGGAAGCAATGTTGCCGATATCCAGGTTAATTTTGTGGCTAAAGGTGAACGCAAGGATCAGAGTCACGATATTGCCAAACGCATGCGGCCTGAATTGAAGCGTATTGCCGATCGCTATGGCGCCCGGATTAAAGTGGCGGAACTTCCGCCGGGGCCTCCGGTATTGAGCACCCTTGTGGCAGAAATCTATGGCCCGGAAACGACGCGTCAGATTGAAATAGCCAAGCAGGTGCGAGGTATCTTTGAAAAGACCCCCGGGGTTGTTGATATAGACTGGTTTGTCGAGGCGGATCAGCGCAAGGTGATGTTTGAGGTTGACCAAGAGAAGGCGGCCGACAGCGGAATTACCACCCAGGAGATTGCCAGGACTCTGCGCATTGCCTTGTCGGGAGCCTCGGCCGGGCTTGTCCATATGGATAGAGAAAAGGAACCCGTGGATATTTTTCTGCGACTGCCTTTAGAGCAGCGGGCAAATCTGGCCGCACTTCAATCCGTGACCATCCCCTCCCCATCGGGGAAACTTATCCCTCTGGCGGAGTTAGTCAAGACGCGGGAAGGGATTGAGGATAAGACGATCTATCATAAGAATCTGAAGAAAGTAACTTATGTGACGGGCGATGTAGCGGGAACCGAAGAGAGTCCTGTTTACGCCATTCTGAAAATGAAGTCGGACATTGCAAAAATGAAACTTACCGAAGGGTATGAGCTCCAGCAGTTTTATACGACACAGCCCTGGCTGGAAGGCGTTTATTCCATGAAATGGGATGGTGAATGGCATATCACTTACGAGGTCTTCCGGGATCTGGGCATTGCTTTTGCTGCGGTACTCATCATCATCTATATACTAGTCGTAGCCTGGTTTAGGAGCTTTGTCACGCCGCTGGTTATCATGGCCCCCATCCCGTTGACCCTTGTGGGGATATTGCCCGGCCACTGGGTATTCGGAGCCTTTTTCACAGCGACATCCATGATTGGCTTTATTGCCCTGGCGGGCATTGTTGTGCGCAATTCCATTTTACTTGTGGACTTTATCCAGATGGAATGGAACGACAAGGGAGACCTGCGTCAGGCGCTGATCCAGGCGGGGGCCGTTCGTTTCCGGCCCATCGTGCTTACGGCAGCCGCCGTTGTCGTCGGATCTTTTGTCATGCTCTTCGACCCCATCTTCCAGGGGCTAGCCATCGCCATGATGTTCGGGGCCGTCGCCTCAACCATGCTTACGCTAATTGTCGTTCCGTTGCTGTACTTTGAATTCTTCAAGAACAAGACGTGTCCTGTGGAAAAAGAAAAAGAGGTTGTGGATGATGACCTATGATGCATCAGGTTCCCGAAACCCGTGTAGCCCCTACGTTGATCTAGATCAATGAATCTTTCGCGGTCAGGGTGTATTTGTGAAACCGAAAGATTGTAGTTGTTTACTACAAACGTAAGAAAGAAAAAAATAGACCCTTGATAAGGAGAAATCAAAATGAGCAATCTGGATTTTGTGAAACATGCGGATGATAGTAATTTTAGTACGATAGTGTTAAAAGAAGAAAAGCCGACACTGGTGGATTTCTGGGCGCCCTGGTGCGGACCCTGCAGAGCCATCGGCCCGGTTCTGGAGGAGCTGGCGACCCAGTATGGCGAGAGGATAAATATTGTAAAAGTGAATGTGGATGACAACCCCGCAACCGCTTCACAGTATGGGGTACGGAGCATACCGACGTTGCTTCTGGTAAAAAATGGCCAAGTGCAGGAAACGCAGATCGGATTGTTATCTAAAAATCAATTAGCGGCTATGTTTGACAGGTATCTGAATTAATCGCTAATGGGGAAGGCGGGCTTGTCGTCTTTCTCATTAGAAAAGAGAGGCAAAAATGAATGATTTATTGATTTTACTTCTGATCCTGGGCGGGTGGATATTTGTGCAGGCCTGGCTTTTGCCTCGCATGGGCATCTCTACATGAGTGCGGCAGGCTTGTCCGGTCCAGGACAAGAAGGGAAAAACTGAAGTAGAAGGTGATCAGAAGGGCAACTAATTTTTGTAATACGAAAATTGCTAAAAGGAGAAACAGATGAAAAAGAACATGGGGACTATTGACAGAGTCATTAGAGTATTGTTGGCCATTGTGGTGATTGTCCTTTACTTGACCGGTAGCATTACAGGCATTGCCGCGATTATTCTGGGCATTCTGGCAGCCGTGTTTGTTCTAACAAGCCTTATCGGGTTTTGCCCTCTGTATGCCCCCTTTAGGATATCGACAATCGGCAAGGCCAAGTAAAGCTAATTGCCCATATTCAAGTTAGCCGGTTGCATTGTCCGGCAGGCAATGCAACCGTTTATTCTAAGCCTCTTCATCTCTCGGGTTTTTATTTGATTATTTTAAGTCGGACATATGTTAATGTTAATGATTAAAAGCCGAACAGGAAATCGCTCCCGCATCGGCCGGTAACCAGGATCGGCGCATATTTAAAAGACGACTTTCTCTTGAAAAAGATTGATAAATTAAATGAGTGAAATAAGTAAAAAAGATTCTTACCAAAACATTCTACGCGTTGGGCGCCCCCTCAAACTTCTTGAGTTTCTTTGTGAAGCATTTCCCGACCGGAGCCGGAAATCCGTCAAAGCGCTTGTTGAACTAAAGCAGATCATGATCCGCGATCAGTTCGTCACTTGGTTCAATTATCAACTCGAGCCGGGGATGGATGTCATCGTTCTGAAAAAGAAAACATCACAGAGCAGAACGCTCCGGAAAATGAATTTACTCTATGAAGATGAGCATCTTATCGTCATTGAGAAGTCGGCAGGGCTTCTTTCAGTCGCCAGCGAAAAGGGAAATGACGAAACGGCCTTCAGTATTTTAAAACGCTCTGGAAAAAAAAGCAATCACAACGCGGAGTTGCATGTCGTTCACCGCCTTGATCGTGATACATCGGGTGTTATGATGTTTGCAAAAAGCAAAGAGATTCAGCAGAAATTGCAGGACAATTGGGATGTCATCGTTACGAAGCGGATATACTATGCGGTTGTCGAAGGATGTGTCGAAAAAAGGAGTGGTGAAATTGTATCATCACTTAAAGAAAGCAAATCATTGAAAGTATATTCGTCAAAAACGCCGGACGATGGACAAAAAGCGATTACCCGTTACCGTGTTTTGAAAAGCAATCCCCGCTATTCACTGCTGGAAGTTGAATTAAAGACAGGCAGAAAAAATCAGATACGCGTTCACCTTCAGGACATAGGCCACAGTATCGCCGGTGATAAGAAATACGGGGCCGTAAGCAACCCGCTTCGTCGTCTTGCGCTGCATGCGGGAATCCTGGAGTTCACCCATCCGGCAACCGGCAAGCGTATGCATTTTGAAACGCCAATTCCTGTAATTCTGGAAACGGTGTTCAGGTAGTGCGTCCCCCTCGGTGCCTAGTTTTCTATAAAGGAGGATTTTGTGCAACAGATATTCAGGTTTGTCTCGAAAGTCATAACCTCTGCCCTGGAGAGGTGTCGGAAGGAAGGAAAAGGTGAGGCAGGAGATATCAGGCTGCCGCTTATCGAGGCCGTCCGGTCAGGGAACAGAGCGGAAATTGCGCGCCTGCTGGTGCGGCCGGGCGCTGATGTAACTGTCCGCGACAAGGACGGAAGAACGATACTCCACAACCTTATTCCGGAACTGGTAATGCTTGCTGACTCCGAAAAGGTTCCTCTACATGATTGCATTGTCCTTCTATTGGGGGGAGGAGTAGATATCAGCGCCGGTGACAAATACGGGAATACTCCTCTGAGCGACGCGGTGAAACTTGGTGACGTAAAGACAGTTGAGTTCCTCCTGAAAAACGGAGCCGATGTAAACGCCCGGGATAATAACAGTAAGACGCCATTGCATGAGTTCTTTTTTGTGAGCGGCCCCATATTCATCAAGCACATCAACCGTGAAGTCAATCTCAAACAGATTGAAGCACGTATTGCAGAAATGCTTGTTCGGAATGGAGCCGACGTGAATGCCGTTGACAAACAAGGGCGTTCGCCTCTGGCCATGGCGGCGGGTGTTGCCAACATAAAGGCGATCGAGTTTCTTCTGAATAACGGGGCCGATGTGAACGCCCGGGACAATGACGGCAAGACACCGCTGCATATAATTAATGCTGTCTTGGGAGACAGGTCCACCCCCGGACAAATCGAAAAAATCACGGAAATGCTTATCCAGAGTGGGGCTGACGTGAATGCCCGCGATAATAAGCAGCAAACACCGCTATTCTTTTCACGCATAGACTCCATGGTCGTCCTGATTGCCGGAGGGGCGGATGTCAATGCTCGAGACAAGGAAGGCAAAACACCTATCTTCTGCATCAAATCACGACAGTGCCTGGAAACTCTCATTGAGAAAGGGGCAGACATCGAAGCGATAGATATTGAGGGCAAAAAATATTGTCAATAGCCGCAGACCTACTCCGGTGCACGTTGGATGCCCCGGTTCAACTGCGATTTATTAAAGATCGATCGATGCGTTCTGACTGAATGGACAGTAACTTACAATTTTAAGGGATGTTCCCTTCTCACTTCTCAGATTGACATGAACGGCTGCCCTCCCTATACTGCCGGCATGCAGAAGGATATAAAGAGCGGACAAATTTTGACGTCCTACCCCATCGACGACATCCTCCCGGAGTTGACAGCGGCAATCCGGAAACATCCCGCCGTTGTCCTTCAGGCCCCGCCCGGTTCCGGCAAGACGACACGGGTTCCTCTGGCGCTCCTTGATGTCATCGAGCCTCAAAAGGGACGAATCCTCATGCTTGAACCCCGGAGGATTGCCGCCGTCTCCGCCGCCCGGTGGATGGCAAAGACTCTGGGCGAGGAGATTGGCCAGACCCTGGGTTATTCCATCCGGTTTGACTCCCGGGTTTCGAAGAGGACCCGCATTGAAGTGATGACGGAGGGGATTCTCACTAGGCGAATCCTGGCCAATCCTGATCTTGCGGGCGTCGCCATGGTTATTTTTGACGAGTTCCATGAACGGAGCCTTCAGGCTGACCTTGCCCTCGCTCTTTGTCTCGATATCCGCCGTGCCCTGCGTGAAGATCTTAAGATTCTGGTGATGTCTGCCACCCTCGACGGTGGGCCGATAGCAGCCCTTTTGGATGGGGCGGCCATTATTACATCGCAAAGTAGCGCCTACCCTGTGGAAGAGCGCTACTGCGGGGACAATCCGGATCAATACGTTACGTCGCGAATGACAGATGTTGTCCAGAGGGCGTTACAAGAGACGTCAGGCGACATCCTCGTCTTCCTGCCGGGGGCCGGGGAAATTCGTGCCGTGAGCAATGCGCTCGCAGAAACGCTCCAGGACAAGGCGATGGGGGACATATCGATCCATCCCCTTTACGGCGATTTGCCCTTTGACCAACAGGAACGGGCGATCCTTCCGTCGCCTGACCGAAAGATCGTCCTGGCGACGAACATCGCGGAGACCAGCCTGACCATTGAAGGCGTCCGTGTGGTGATCGACAGCGG
>CAIVDK010000288.1 GCA_903904655.1 uncultured delta proteobacterium
CGGAGCGTTCTTCCATTATATGATTCACGGGCCGAAAACGCCTGATGCGCCCAATGATGGAAACGACGCCGGAACAACAGAAGGGGGGAAATAACCATGCAAAAAGGATTAATACAAGTAACGGACAGCTATGAAAGAATTGTGCACTGGATGCTCGCCATCTCTTGTTTGTGTTTATGTGTGACGGGATTGGGGATGATGTTCCAGTCGTTCAACTTTCTGGGTATCATTGTAGGCGGATTAAAAAACTTAAAACTGATTCACAACTTTACGGGTTTGATTTTCGCCGCATCACTTATTTTAGCCATTCGCATGTGGTGGAAGGAAGCGGGCGTGTTTGTTTTCCCGGAAGATCTGGACTGGATCAAGACCGCCGGCGGTTACCTGTGGCATGTGGATAAAGTTCCTGAAACGGGTAAATACAATCCCGGCCAGAAGTTGTTCTTCTTGACCGTTGCGGCCTGTGGTGTGCTCATGCTTATTACGGGATTGATCATGTGGTTTCCCGAGGCACTACCGACAAGCTTGGTACGCTGGATGTATCCGCTGCATGCTTTGGGATTTGTGGTGATCTTCGCGTTTTTCTTTGTCCACCTGTATCTGGGCACCATTGGCAATCCCGGAACCGTTCCGGCGATGCTTACCGGTTGGATGGACAGAGCCGTTTTGAAAAAGCAGCATCCGGGATGGCTCAAAGAGATGGAGCATAATGGCACACTGATCGTTTCCGGCGAGGAAAAGAAAACGTCGCACCATGCGTAATTAATGATGTTGGTTACAGAAACATTAACATTGACGAAAGCGGCGTTCACTAAAACGGTGTGTGCCGCTTTCTGCTGTTACAGTTATCAAGGAAAATATAAAAATGATGCCCAGCCATATCGAAACATCCGTCATGGATCAAATTATTGACCGCGCCGTTGAACAAAATCCGCACAGTAGTGGACTAATAAAAGCCTTCGGGCCGATTATCGCGAGGCAGAGGCAACTGACGTCCTCTATTGATTTACCTCCATTGGATTATTCATCCGTTGACAAGGAAAAACTTCGAGCCGGCGTATCCGTCATTTCGCAGATCAGCCTGTTTTCCCCGGACGATCCATTAAAGGAAATTGCTTTATCATTGACCGAAGCGGTGAAAGAAGGCATGCCCAAGCTTACGGCAGAGCTTGACCGCCTCTCCGGCCTGATTTCAACAGGCAAACTCCGTCTGGCGGATTATTTTGAGGCGCATCCGGGGAATGAAAACAAAGCGATAGACGGCTGGGAAAATAATCTGAAAATATCCCCGTCCAACGCATCCTTTTTGCTGAGTTTGATAGCGCGCGTCTTATTGGAGCGGCGGGCTCGAGAAATAACCGAAGCGATGGGTGAGTTTGCCTGGGAGAAAGGCTATTGCCCGATCTGCGGTGAATTTCCATCGATTGCGCTGATTGAGGAAGAGGGCGGCAAGCGGTTTTTGCATTGCAGTTCGTGCGGCCAGGGCTGGGGCTTTACGCGCGTGGTCTGTCCTTACTGTGAAAAAGAAGCCTCGAAGGAGATGGATTATTTTTACGTCGAGAGCAAAACGCAGGAATCCGCTTTTGTCTGCGACAAATGCAAAAAATATCTGGTGACGCTATACCGTGCCGGCCGTCTGCACGCCCGTGATATGGATGTTTCCGCGATTAGTCTGGTTCATCTGGATATGATCATGCAGGATAAAGGCTACGAACCGATGACCGCTTGCGCCTGGAATGTCCTGAGTTAGCATATGGTAAAGGTCAATTGTTTCGGTGCATTTAATCCAATTTCCATCTGGAAACATTTGAACGTTGACAGGAAGAAAATAGTTTTGTATGAAACGGTTCATCGTATATGTCACATTAGACATATGTCGGCATTGTTATAGATGATTTGCAGGAGAAACGATCATGAGTGATACCTTTATTTTGAACAGCAAAGAGACGCCTTTCAAACCAGGTCAGATGATTTTGTATGCAGCGCGCAACGGCGGAATTGAAATTCCAACCCTCTGCTATCTGAAAGGCGCGTCGCCCACCGGTGCCTGCCGCGTTTGCTGTGTCGAAGTCAAAGGGGCGCGATCATTGATGGCATCTTGCTCGACGCCGGTTACAGCGGGCATGGAGGTGTTTACCGACACGGAATTAGTCCATCGTGCCAGAAAAATGAACGTGGAGTTGTTACTGTCTGCCGGTCGTCATAACTGCTTGATGTGCGAAGCCAACGGCAACTGCCGTCTGCAGGATCTGGCCTATTTCTATAAAATCACCAAACTGCAATTCCAGGAAAAAGAACTCAGTGCTATTTATCCGACGGAGGATCAAAACCCCTTCATAGTCCGCGATTTCAGCCGCTGTATTCTTTGCGGTCGATGTGTTCAAGCCTGTAACGAACTGGTTGTGAATCGGGCCATCTCGCATGGTTATCGCGGCGCGGAAAGCAAAATTGTCACCGGCGGCGATAGCCCCTACAATGAAAGCGAATGCGTTTTCTGCGGCCAGTGCGTAGAAGCCTGTCCGGTCGGTGCGCTGACGGAGAAGAAAGCCAAGGGGCTGGGGCGTCCCTGGGAAACCACAAAAATCCGCACGACCTGTCCATACTGCGGCGTGGGTTGTCAGCAATGGCTCCACATGAAAGACGGCAAGATTGTCAAAGTCTCCGCTGTCGAAGATGCCCAACCGAATCAGGGTCGTTTGTGCGTGAAAGGCCGTTTCGC
>CAIVDK010000289.1 GCA_903904655.1 uncultured delta proteobacterium
CCAACCGATTCAATCGGGAAAATCGTTCCCGTCACATTGGAAGCGTGCGTCAGAACAACCATTCTGGTGTCATGCCGAACGGCTTTGCTGATGTCATCAGGATCAAGTTCGCCGCGCGGAGAACAGGGAATCACCGATACGCTCACGCCCTGCGACTCCAGAAATCGCAACGGCCTCATCACGGAGTTATGTTCCATGGCGCTGGTGATGATATGGTCGCCCGGTTTCAATGTTCCTTGCAGGGCTATATTGAGCGCCTCCGTGGAATTTTTAGTCAGAGCGAGGCACAGCGGGTCATCGATGTTGAAAAGGCGAGCCAATATTTCACGCGTTTCATAAACAATGCGCCCGGCGTCGATGCAAAGTCCATGTCCGGAGCGGCCGGGATTGGCACCAATGGTCTGCTGATAAGAAATCATCGCCGCAAGCATCGCATCCGGTTTGGGAAATGACGTTGCGGCGTTATCCAAGTAAATTGTTTTCATTGAAACTTTCCATCAGACGGCAATCCTTTATGATTTGGCCGTCCGAATGATGATATCCGCCCCGTTTTGGCTGATGTCCGCCGTCACGCCACGCCGGTTGATCAGGCGCAAGACATTTTCACGCGCGACTTCATTATCCACCAGAATTTCCAAATCCGCATTGTTGTCCGCCAAAGCCCGGTCGACTAAAACGACGGGCTGCGGACAGGATAATCCTCGGGCGTCAATTTGCTTTGTGTTCATGTATTATTCTCCTTCCTGAAAATCAAGCAACTATTTTGTCTCTCTGCGTAAATCCAATCACCAGACAGAAAATCAATCCAATGATCACGGCAGCAGGACCGAACGCGGCCACGCCTTTGGGCGAACTGGCTATGGCAAAATTATGAGCAAACGCCGCACTGATCCAGATCACCGCTCCGACGATAATAATCCCCGTGCGGGTTACAAAAATATTTTTCCCTTTAAAACCTGCTCCTGAAAAAGTTAGAAACGTATTAACAGGATGATCACAGTAAAATCAAATTCATAATAGTGATAATGCTATGGGTATTATAACGATAAGGTATGCCGACACATAACCACTATCCAGAGGGGTTGTATACAACTTTTACGAAGTTCAATTATGAAAGTTGTATACAAGTTGTCTACTAGGTTTGGGTGCGCTTGATCATAAGCCGTATATTTTCGTGGGCGTTTTTCACCGTCAGATTGATGCTTTTGTGCGCGTTTTGCCAGACGCGGAAGATTTCATCGGCAAAGGCCTGTCCTATGGTTGCCACGTCCTTGAAGTCAAACTCTACGGTCATGAACTTCTCCAGCCCGGCCAGAATTCTGCGGGCCTGCGACCGGGATACATAATCGACATCCTGATGATACAGCTTCACCTTCACGCCGGTCTTACTGAACTGGAAAGATTCATCCGTATATTGATTAAACAGATCGGGGAGTGTCTTTTTTGATTTCAATCCCAGGACAAAATCAACTCTTGTTCCCCTGGTGGATTGAATATCCTTTATGTAAATATCCTGAGCGGCATTGTCGAAAAAGATTTTCTTTTGAAAGCTTTTGATGATCAGTTGATCCGCTATTTTTGATGTAAAAAAGATTCCCTCGCCGCTGTGCGCCTCCGGCGCCGTAGTTTCTTTCCCTTTGAGCAGGTCCTGAATGGCATCCATGGTTGAGGCCAGCCGTTTCCTTTTCATGATATTGTTAAAAATGCCGACGCCCCAATCCGCGACGGTAAAGCGAATGTCCGTCGAGGTTTTCATGAGAACAACATCAATTTTCTCCGATGCGGAATGTTCAATGGCGTTGTTGAGCATTTCGGTAAAGGCGTAATCGACAATGGAAGACACATTGCCGGATATTCCTTGAAAGATGGAGCTTTCTTCCTTGATGGCGCTCAGCACCTTGTCTTCGGCCAGCCCTTTGTTGTTTATGATC
>CAIVDK010000290.1 GCA_903904655.1 uncultured delta proteobacterium
ATTATTCTATAGCACACTAGGACGTAAATGCCAAATTAGATATTCAGGCGAACCACGGAAATTAAGTTGCCTTCTTTTTTTGAATAATGTTAAAATTTCATCATTCATTATTAACCCTGTAATTGGAGGTTTTTATGGCGGAGGCAATAATAATCGGGGCTGGTTATGCCGGAATGAGCGCCGCCGCGCTGCTTGCCAACTCTGGCAGAAGAGTTATCGTCTTGGAAGCATCAGGGATGATCGGCGGCCGGGCACTCTCCTACAAAAATGAGAAAGGCTATGTCTGGGAGTACGGCGCGCATTCGCACAGGCTTGCGCGCAAGGGCATAGCCAACGAAGCGTTCAAAAGGCTGGGTGAAGAAATTGATTTCCTGCCGGAGGTCAAGGACGCCAAGCTGATCTTCAAAGGCAGGCTCTGGGAAAGACCTGAAGGCCCCGCAGGTTTTTTGAAAACGCCCATGCTTTCATTTCGGGCAAGGCTTGTGCTTCTGGCACTACTGATAAAAATTAAAAAGGCCAATCCTTCAGAGTGGTATGATAAAACCCTGCTCGATTTTTATAAAACATCCTTTCAGAATCCGGAAGTCGAGGCGTTCCTGCCCTTCCTTGGTATGACCATCATGTGCCCGACCCCAGAAAAAGTCAGCGCGGGGGAAGTCATTGAATTTCTACAGCGGGCATTAAAAGCCGGAATCGGCGTTGGTGAACCCAGAGGCGGTTCCGCCCAGATATTTTCCAAACTGAAAAAACACATCGAAAAAAACGGCGAAATACATCTAAGCGAAAAGGCTACGAAGTTAATTATTGATAACGGCAGAGCAACTGGCGTTAAAACAGATAAGACAACATACTCCACTAAAAACGTAATCTTTGCCGCCAGACTCCCGCTGGTACTTGATCTTATGGACAATCATCTTCTGCCCAAGGCCACACGCAATTACGCAAGGAATATCGAAAACAGCTCCGGCCTTACTCTTGATTTTATCACAGACAAGCCGGTTACAAATATTCGCGCAGGCATACTAGGTGTTGATATACCCATCTGGGCACGCTTCCAATCTAATGCTGATGATTCGTTCACGCCTCGCGGGAAATATATCTCGACCTGGGGCATAATGCTGCCGTGGCATTTTGACGGAAACAAGAAAATAGTTGAAGAGACAGAAAAAAGACTAAAAAGAACCATCGCCGCCATCTTACCGAATTTTCTGCCAATGGTAGTCGAAGAAAGAAAAACCGTTGTGCCGGTAATGAACGGCAATGTCCTCACGCCCGCCCAGTCCAAACCGCACAGGCCGGATATCGAATGCGCTACAATTAAAGGGCTTTATTTGATTGGCGACACGGTCAAGGGTGACGGCTGCTCTGGCGACATCAGCTTTTCTTCAGCTCTGATCGCGGCGGATAAAATATGTTCTGGATTCAACCCGGCTTAACTTTTTGCAGCATCTCTCCCATCATGCGATGGATTAAATTGATGGCTTTTAGCGGGCGAAGCATGACTTTAAAATCGGTAATCCTGCCGTCAGCGCCCCAGGTAATCATATCCACGCCATTGACGGTAATACCTTCTATCACAGTGGAGAATTCCAAAAAGGCGTTGTTACCGGAAATGATCTCTCTTAGATACTTAAAACTGTCATTATTGAAAACGTAAAGAGCAGCGATAAGGTAGAGTTTGGTTATCTCTTTCCCCTCTTGCGGCGTATGAACAACCGGTGAATGAAAAACGACATTTTCCGCAAGAATATTTTCCAAACCCGCTGCATCCCTCGTTTCAATGATTTTGTGCCATGTCTCTATTGTATTTTCAACCATATCTATACTCCTATATCATCCTGCCTTAAAATCGTTGGTTTTTTCATATCATAAATAGTCTGCCTGTTCAATCGGCAAGATCAAAGCATGATTTTTCGTGGGAATGACTGTTTTATACCAAGTAAGCTTTAAAAGGAGAAGGTACGGCAACAGGTTCCCCCGAACGGAGGTATTTGCATTGAGGTGACCGACCCATATTTCCTTACAGGCCGCTTTCACGGATCAGGGTTATCCAGGCATGGCGGATTAGTGCAAGAGCTGGTGATTGGCGAGTTGCCTCAAGGTGAGCTACACCCCGCAGGCGAATAGGGGGAACATTGCCGGGCGTACATTGATCAAGCCTGACCCGATAGTGTGGTGAGACAGGTACCAGTTGGTGCTGATCATCCGGATAGGTGGGAATAGGGCCGCCATAGAAGGAGGCGAGGGAGAAGTCGTCAAGCATGGTTGTGCTGACCCGGTCAATTTCAGCAATCTTGCAGTTGAAAGCACCGTACTCAACCGCATCAGGAATAAATCGCGCAGTGCCGCCGATACTGATCCGCCTCAGATCCATTTCTTCCAGGTACACATCCACCC
>CAIVDK010000291.1 GCA_903904655.1 uncultured delta proteobacterium
GCACGGGACGTAAAGCGATTATGGCAATTGAAACAAAGATGCCGCAGCAGTTTATTTTGAATATGGCGGGAACAAAACTGACCTTTGTTTAAATGAAGATAAGGAGATTTCATGGAGAAGAAAGCTTTTCAGGATTATTACCCGGATGACTTAAGCCACTGCTACGGCTGCGGCCGTCTCAACGAAAAAGGCTTGCAGATCAAAAGTTACTGGGAGGGAGAAGAATCCGTCTGTATCCACGAACCGAAGCCCCACTATACGGCGGTGCCAGGCTTTGCCTATGGCGGACTTATCGCGTCGCTCATCGATTGCCATTCGACAGGCACGGCCGCAGCGGCCAAGTATCGCGTGGAAAATCGCGCAATGGATACTCCGCCAACGCTGCGTTTTCTCACCGCCTCTCTGCATGTCGATTATCTTCTGCCAACGCCGCTGGGTGTTCCGCTCGAAGTCCGCGGTAAGGTGAAGGAAATCAAGGGACGCAAAGTGGTTATAGAATCAACACTCAGCGCAGGTGGCAATGTCTGCGCACGCGGCGAAGTTGTTGCTATCCAGGTGCCCGAGCATATGATGCAGGCACTTCTTAAAAAATAAGATTGAATGGGAAAATGTGTATTTCTTGATGTAGATCAATGCAATCGCCGCCGCAGGCTGTTATGTTCCGAAAAAAAGGAGCAACTTCTATGAGTGAACGTTTAAAAAACTTTCCCATTTCATTTTTTGCCGTGGTGATGGGCCTGACCGGCGCAACGGTTGCCTGGCGGCGGGCGGAAACCATTTGGGGCTTAAATGCCGTGGTAAGTTCCACGCTGCTGGGGATTAGCTCAGTGATTTTCGCTGTCATCCTGTTTGTTTATCTGATGAAAATGATCAAACACCCGAACGAAATTCGTAAAGAGTTTCAAAACATCACCAAACTGTCTTTTTTCCCGGCCATCTCCATCAGCCTGCTGCTTTTGAGTATCGCATCCATGGACTCATTTCCGGGCATCTCGCAGGCGCTTTGGATCATCGGTGCGACCGTTCATTTTTTCTTTAGCGTGGTGATTATTTCTATTTGGATTCGGCATCCCGCACTGGAAATCAACCATATCAGTCCTGCGTGGTTCATCCCCGTCGTGGGGAATATCCTGGTGCCTATCGCCGGTGTCGTTTACGCGCCGGTGGAAATCTCCTGGTTTTTCTTCAGCATCGGGTTGGTTTTCTGGATCGCGCTTTTTACGATCCTTTTCTACCGATTGCTATTTCATAATCCCCTGCCCGAACGGCTGTTACCGACGCTTTTTATTCTGATTGCGCCGCCCGCCGTCGGATTCATAGCTTATGTGAAATTGACGGGCGCTGTCGATTCCATGGCGCGGATTCTCTATTATTTTGGTTTATTCGTTTTCATCCTGATGATTCCGCAACTGAGGATGCTCTTCAGAATTAAATACTATCTGTCCTGGTGGGCCTACACCTTTCCACTGGCGGCGCTTTCAATTGCCTCGATGCTGATATATCATCAAGGAGGTCTCGTTTTTTTTAAATACCTGGCGCTGGGCCTGCTGATCCTCGTTTCCGCCGTTATTATTGTGCTGACACTCATGACGATTGCGGCCATGAAAAATAAAACCATTTGCGTCGAGGACTGATGCAGTCCACTGTTTCGAGAAGAACGAATAAATAAAATTTTATCCCGAAGAGTAAAAAGGAGGCATGGGATGGATAAAAAAAACAATATGCAAATCGGTCGCCGGTCTTTTTTGCAGATAACGGCGGGCGCGGCTGTTCTTTCCGGTATAGGTCTGCCGAAAAAAGCTTTAGCCGGAACGGATAAACAATTATCCACGCTCATTGATCTGAACCTCTGCGACGGCTGTGTTGACCGGACAGTTCCCATCTGCGTAAGCTCCTGCAAAGCCATTAATAAAGATAAAATTCCTCCGGTTGTTGAGGATATTCCCGAACCCTGGCCGCGCAAGACTATTGAAGACTGGTCGAAAAAGAAGGATGTTTTTAAACGACTGACGCCGTACAATTTTATCTATGTTCATAAAACGGAAATAGACGAAGCAGGCGGGCGCAAAACGATTTTTGTCCCCCGCCGGTGCATGCATTGCGATAATCCGGCCTGCGCTACGATCTGTCCGTTTTCAGCAAATCATAAAGAAAAAAACGGCGCGGTTGTCATTGAGCAGAATCAGTGCTTCGGCGGCGCAAAATGCAAAGATGTCTGCCCCTGGGAAATCCCGCAGCGTCAATCCGGAGTCGGTATCTATCTTCATGTATTGCCCGGATACATGGGCAACGGCGTCATGTATAAATGTGATTTGTGCAATGAACGCCTTAAGGACGGGAAATTGCCCGGCTGTGTTGAGGCATGCCCCAGAGGGGCCATGCTCATCGGTCCGCGAAAAGAAATTGAAAAAATCGCCGAAGAACGCGCTCATGCGATGAATGGATTTATTTACGGAAAAAAAGAAAACGGCGGAACGTCCACACTTTATGTTTCACCGGTTTCATTTGAAAAGATCAATTCAACGATGGAGAAAAAGCCGGGGCAGCCGGATATGAAACCGGAAGTCGGGCGGCGCATGGCCGCTACCGACCCCTTGGGCAAAGCCGTTCTGGCCGCGCCGGTTCTGGGCATTGTCGCAGCGGGGGCACTCAACTGGTATTCAAAACGCAAAGAGCAGATGAAAAAGGAGGGAAAAGACAATGGATGAAAAGATTCTCGCTGATAAAAATCTGGTCGTCCGTCATAGTACGCTGGAGTTGATCGAGCACTGGGCGATTGCCATCTCCGGTCTCATTCTGCTTTTCACCGGCATCTTTGAACTCCCGGTTGCCAAACGCTATTACATCATTACAGTTCCTGGGCTGGGTTGGTCGGCGGACTTCATTACGTCCCTGTATCTGCATTATGCGGCAGCTTTTGTTTTCTCGGCGGCGGCCCTGTTTCATCTGGTTTATCACGGTCTGCGCAGCGAAAAAGGATTGCTTCCCCAAGGGGGGGATTGCTCAGCATCCATCACTGTCATCAAAAGTCTCTTTGGTTTCGGAGAAGAACCACCCATGCGCAAATATCTGCCAGAACAGCGCCTGGCTTACGCGGGAATGGCTTTAATCATCCTGATGTTGATTATTTCGGGACTGGTGAAAACTTACAAGAATATCTACACGCCGGATATGTCGCATTCTGTTTTACTCTGGGCCACGTGGATTCATAATATTTCCTTTGTTTTGTTTTTTCTGGCTTTTCTGGCGCATATGGCGGCGATTGCGTTGCGTCCTAACTGGCCGATGGTGCGTGGTATTTTTACAGGCAAAGTACGTCTGGATTACGTCCGGCATCGCCACTCTCTATGGCTTGCAGAAATTCAACCGGTTCAGGAACTTCCCACTATGGTTGTTGCTGAAGATCAAGCCCCGCAATTACAGGAATCGGACTCGGCTATAGAAGACAGCACGAAAGATCAGACTACACACATTAATAAATTTTAAGGAGAAATCTATGAGCAAAAGAAAAAGAATTATCGTTATCGGCGGATCGGCCTCCGGCCCCAAGGCGGCAGCGAAAGCCCGGCGCATCGATAACGACGCGGAAGTCATCATTATCCAGAAAGATGCGGATCTCTCGATGGCCTCCTGCGGCTATCCCTATTACGTCGGCGGGTATTTCGATGACCGCAACCAGCTTTTGTGCACACCCACGGGCGTCGTGAGAAGCCCGATGTTTTACTTAAACGCCAAGGACATTGACGCCCGCGTCAACACCGAGGTCACCAACATCGACACCAAAAACCATTCCCTCTCATTTAAAAACATCGCATCGGGAGAAGCGGGCACATTGAATTACGACAAACTCGTGATTGCCACCGGCTCCGTCCCCCGCATACCGCCTGTGCCGGGCATAGAGCTTGACGGTATTACCACGCTGCAATCGATGAAGGATGCGGACTTCCTGCGCAAGGTTCGCGATGAAGGCAAGATCAAAAAAGCCGTCGTCATCGGTGGCGGCCTGATCGGCATTGAAACCTGTGAAGCGCTGCAACTGGCGGGCATTGAAATTACCGTCATCGAACTTCTGCCACAGCTTCTGACCTTTCTGGATTGGGAGCTGGCCAAACTCGTCGAAAACCATGTCCGCAGCAAAGGCGCCAATGTCATTACGGACAACGGGATTGCCGCGTTTTTAGGTGAAAACAGCAAACTCAACGCCGTCAAACTGCAAAACGGGACGGAACTGCCCTGCGAACTGGCAGTGGTGGCTATTGGCGTGCGCCCCAACGTGAAGCTGGCCAAAGAGGCTGGGCTCAAAATCGGCGAGCTGGGCGGCATTGATGTCAACGATTATATGCAGACCTCCGACCCGGACATTTACGCCGTGGGTGACTGCGTGGAAACATTAAACCGTATCACCGGTAAAAAAGTGCATGCGCCGTATGGCGATCTGGCCAATCTGCAGGGGCGCGTAGCGGGAGAAAACGCCGCCTCACAAAACTGCGTGACCTTTCCCGGAACGATCCAGACCGGCATCTGCAAGGTGTTCGATTACGCGGCGGGTTCCACGGGACTTTCAGAAACGGCGGCAAAACGATTAGAATACAAAAACATCATCACCGTCATCAACGCAAGCCCCGACAAACCCGGCTTTATGGAAGGGAAGCTCTTAATTACCAAATTGACCGCAGATGCCAAAACTGGCCGTGTACTGGGCGCGCAGTGCATCGGCCCCGGCAATGTCAGCAAGCAGATTGCCCAGTGGGCCATGGCGATTCAGGGCAAGCTGACCATTGAGGATCTCATCAATGCCGATCTACCCTATGCGCCGCCATTTTCTCTGGCCATCGATCATTTCATCGCCACGGCCCATTTGATGCAGAATAAAATCAAAGGACGCCTCAAGGGCATCAGCTGCAAGGAAGTGCGTGAGAAATTGCTGGCCGGAGAGAAACCTTTCCTGATCGACACGCGTGGCCCTGACGAATTTGAGGTAATGCGCCTGGGTATCGGCGAGATACTGATCCCGCTGGGCGCGATCCGCAAACGGCTTCAAGAATTGCCGGAGGACAAAAATAAAGAAATCATCTGCTACTGCAAAATATCACTGCGCGGCTACGAGGCGGCACTGGCTTTAGAGGGTAACGGATGGAAAAACGTCAAAGTTATGGAAGGCGGCATCATGGCCTGGCCGTATCCGAGAGAAAAATAACAACAAACGGAAAGGAGGTTAAAATTTATGGCTGAGGAAATCAAGGCCGGATGTGCCCGTCCCACGGGTGGACCGGTCGGAGAAAAACCCGATGCAAAAAAAGAAACCCCGCAACAACCGATGTTTAAGGAGGTGAAAAACTTGGTCACGGTCGGCAAGAAAGCGCCGGATTTCACGGCGCCCGCGTATTCCAAAGGAAAATTTGTGAATGTTCAATTATCCGAATTTCTCGGCAAGTGGGTGGTGTTGTGCTTCTATCCCGGAGACTTTACGTTTGTTTGAGCCACCGAAATCTCGGCGGTCGCCGAGAAATATCCCGAATTTAAAAAATTAGGAGTAGAAGTTCTCTCCATGAGCGTGGACAGCGTTTTTGTCCACAAAATGTGGGACGATCATGAATTGTCTAAAATGGTCAAAGGCGGCATTCCCTTCCCGATGCTTTCCGACGGCGGCGGCAAGGTGGGCAGCATCTTCGGCGTCTATCTCGAAGATGCGGGTGTGGAAGCCCGCGGCCGGTTTATCATCGATCCCGACGGCATCATTCAGGGCTTTGAAGTGCTCACCCCGCCGGTGGGACGAAACGTGATGGAAAGCATCCGGCAGATTCAGGCCTTCCAGCATGTGCGCAAAACCAAGGGCGCCGAGGCCACGCCGTCCGGCTGGAAGCCCGGCAAGCCGACGCTCAAACCCGGCCCCGATTTGGTGGGCAAGGTCTGGGAAGTCTGGAAAACCTCTTCAGCGTTTGACGATTAACCTTCTTTAGAAAACAACCGGCGGGCGGAGCGTTCATGCCGCCTGCCGGTTTTCGCCAACCCATTGTCAGGAAAAATCTATGCAAAGCACGAAGCTTATGATGGTTACGCTGATGTTTTTTGCGTTATGCGCCTGCGCAGGAGCAGATGTTAAGAATACATCTGACGCGCCGGGTTTACCTGATTATTGATAAACAAATGAACATCCTCTACAGAAAAGATACGGGCTTTGCGCTGCTTCCAAATCAAACGGAAACATTGATCGGAAAAATCGACCGCAAAATACAGTAACGGCACTTGCGTTTTATCGACGTGTAGGAAAATAGTTTGTTGTTTAAATAAATGGAAAATATAATCTCTTGACTCACAAACATCACCTCCCTATACTCACCCGTCAGGAAGCAGGCTTTGATGAAAGTCACCTTTGAAATCGCGCAGGACACAGGCAAGCATGAACATTCAGACCGTAAGTTACAACCATAATAATATATTCTGCTCCGTGAGAACGAATAAGGCCATCGAGAAGGAACAGTTTGTTCCCAATCACGCACTGATCCATATCCTCGCCGGTCAAATTGATATTGTAGAGGCCGATTCACATAGCACGTTCCAATCGGGAGACACCGTCTTCGTCAAGAGAAACTCTCTGGCAAAATTTATCAAAACCCCGCCGGATAACGGTGAGCCTTTCAAGGCGCTTAGTATCTTCATTATGAAACATTTTGCCCGGGAATATTATGCGAAGCATCTTCTTGATCATGGTATCGATCAAAATTCCTGCGCCAATATCAGAATAAAAAAAGTGGCCTCGACACCTTTGATACAAGGCCTTTTCGCATCAATTTATCCCTACTTCGATTCCGGCATGGCCTTCAGCAAAGAGCTCATGGAGATCAAGACCAGGGAGGCCATTTTGATTTTACGATAACGGGTTGAAACGTGCATATGTTTAAGTCCGGTATTTTCGGAATAACGGGGTATTTGTGTCTTCCTGAAGTCAACAACATGATAATCGCGGAAGTTATCGAAGATTTCATTTGATAATGATTACCTTGCCGTGTTATTCCCAATATATAAATTATATTATGGATTGTAAATAATCGGCACTATCGCAATCGGATAATGAACACAATGAACAAAACAGGAAACGCTTCACGGATCATGACCAGAAGAATGTCGGTCTTTATAGTTTTGATCTGCTTGCTGGCTTTGTTTGTGTCTCAAGTCCATCATCATAATGATGCTACTCACCATAGGGATTGTCCGATCTGCATTTTTCTGGCTCAACCGGCCGCGGGTGATTCCGCAAGCGAGGTTTGCTACAACTTTGACAGGCCTGGCGGCCGCGCCTATCTTATTGAACCCATCCGCTGCATTTCAACGTCACCTTTTTTAACCGGCCCGCAAAGAGCCCCTCCCGTTTAAGATCTGATTCTTCATTCTCAAAACCGTCCGCTAAAAATTGAATTTTTTTAAGACGAAAGGGGTAGTTGCATGAAAATAGCCATATGGGCCTTCATGCTGCTGGGTTTGCTCGTATGCGCGAGTCAGGCTTGGAGCGATGATGTAGCCGTGAAATTACAGAGGTTGGAACAAGCCATACAAAAACAGGAAGAAATGATTAAATCGCAACAGCGCATGATCGATGAGTTGAAAGACCAAATTGCCAAAAACGCTCAACCATCTGCTGAAAAAGCGATTGCAACAACCAGGAAGGATGAAGCGCCGGCAATCGAGCCGAAAGAGAAACCGACACTCCCGTCGATGAGCGCCATGATGTCGAATCCCTACTTATCGTTGGTGCTTAATAACTATGCTTACACCTCGCGGCTTTCAAACGAAGAATTGGCCGGCAGGGGAATCTCCGGTTACACGCATCGGGGACTGGAGCGGAAAAACGGTTTTAATCTGGAGGCGGCCGAGTTGCTTATCTACGCCCCCGTTGATCCGTTTTTTAATCTCTACGTAACCGTTCCGGTTAAGGAAGAAGGCGCAGAACTGGAAGAAGCTTATTTCGTCACAACGTTTCTTCCCATGGGACATCAGATCAAAGGCGGGAAGTTCAAAAGCGGCTTCGGAAGGCAAAACGCCCTGCATCCCCATGCCTGGGATTTTGTCGATGCGCCGCTGCCCTACCGCGCCTTCATCGGTGATGAAGGCATTATTGAAAAAGGCGTGCAATACACCTATCTGCTGCCGCTTCCGTTCTATACGATCCTGGGCGTTGAAGCTCTGCAAGGCGAAAACGGCGTCCTCTTCGGGCCGGATGCGTCCGGCGGCGCTCATGCCCTTTCGGCTTTCATCAAAACCTCTTTCGATATAGGAGATCACAACACACTGCTGATCGGCGCGTCCGCAATCAAGGGCAAGACCTTGACTGAGTCGGTTGCGGCTGACTCAGTTTTTTCAGGCGATAGCACACTGGCGGGTCTGGAACTCAGCTGGAAGTGGCGGCCCTCAAAGCATCTGGGATTCAAATTGCAAAGCGAGTACCTGTATCGGACGCAGTTCGGACAGCTTACCGATTCTTTAAGCGGCACTAACGTTCGTCTCGATCGCAATCAGGACGGGCTTTACACGCAGGGCGTTTTTCTATGGAATCGTTTTGAAATTGGAGCTCGGTACGATACATTGGGACTCTTGAAGAATGACTACCTCATTAACGCGACCACACAGGACATCGGGCGAAAGCCCTGGAGAACCAGCGGCATGATCAGTTACAAGTTTTCCGAATTTGCTTTGATGCGTCTCCAGTATAATCATGATGAGTCGGATGTCGTGGGAAAGGTCAACGACGAGTTGTTCCTTCAGGCGGTGTTCAGTATCGGCGCCCACGGCGCTCATGCGTTTTAGGTGGAAGGAGTAATCATGAAAAAAGTACTGCTTATTTTTTTGGTTTTATTGATCTGGGCGCATCCGGTTTACGCCAGGCTTCAGATTGTAACGACACTTCCCTGGATCGGAAGTCTGGCTGAAGAACTGGGGAAAGACCGCGTGGAGGTCCGGGCTCTGGTCAAACCCCGGCAGGACCCTCATCAGATCGAAGCGCGCCCCAGCATGATTCTGGCGGCGAGAAACGCCGATCTGCTCATCTATAACGGTCTGGATCTGGAGGCGGGCTACCTGCCGGTGCTCATCGAATCGTCCCGCAATCCGCAGATTGGGCCGGGCAAAACCGGAAACCTGGATTGTTCGCAGTTTGTAACCGTCATGGGAAAATTGTCTTCAGCGGATCGCAGCCTGGGCGATGTGCATCCGCAAGGGAATCCGCATTACCACTTGAGTGTGCAAAATATCCTGGCGGTCGCCTTGGGGATGACTGATCGGCTGAGCCGGCTGGACCCCGGCCAGGCTGCATTTTACAGGGCAAACCTCGTTGCGTTTCAGGCGCGCGTCCGGGAGGGACAAAAACGCTGGGCGTCCGTGAAACTCAAAGGCAAGCGTTTTGTCGCCTATCACAAGTATTTCGAATATCTGGCCGCGGAACGGGAATTTGCAATCAGCGCCTACGTCGAAGAAAAGCCGGGCATTCCGCCGTCGGCCGGCTATATCGGACATCTGGTGGAGGTCATGAAAAAATCGCCACCCGATGCGATTATTACCACAAGCTATCAGAACGCGCGGGATGTGGCGGCCCTGTCTGGCAGGACCGGCGTCAGAAGTCTGGTAGTCCCTCACGATGTCGGAGCGGACCCCTTGGGACGAGACTGGGTGTCGCTGATGGATCGGATTATAGACACACTCAAGTAAGGGAGGAACAAATGGAGGCGCTCAGTTTTTTATTTTACCCTTTTGCCGCCTGTGTATTGCTGATTATGATTCACGTTTATTTCGGCATGCATATTCTGGAGAGGGGGTTGATCTTCGTCGATCTTTCGCTTGCTCAGTTTATCGGCATCGGCATCGCCTGCTCCGTTTTCTTCGGCGCGGAAGACATAACCAAGCAGATTTATCTGGCGGTATTTGCAGCCTTGGGCGCCATCATCCTGTCCTTTTCCCGAAGCATCGCACGGCACACCAACATCGAAGCCTTTATCGGCGTGCTGTATGTGTTTTCCCTGTCCGCGGGCGTTCTGATTCTGGACCGCTCGCCGCATGGCACCGAAGCGTTGAAAATCCTATTAAACGGAAACATCATCTGGACGGGCCCCAGGGAACTTCTCTCCACACTGGTTCTTTATGCGTCAATCGGCGCGCTACATATCGTCTTCAGGGCAAAGTTCCGGGACCTCTCCGCCCACGGGAAAGGTGCATACGGATGGGAACTTCTTTTTTTCTTAAGCTTTGCCGCCGTATTGATCAAATCCATCCAGATAGCAGGCATCTTGCAGGTTTTCGCTTTTCTGATTGTTCCGGCTCTGACCGGAAAAATTATAGCGGCGCGAAACGTTTTCGTTTTAGTCTGGGGATGGGTGCTGGGTGGGTTGTCGAGTCTTTTCGGACTATTTGCGTCATACCGCTGGGATTTGCCAGCCGCGCCGGTGATTATCGCTTCAATGAGTATGGTCTATTTCACCATACTTTTTTGCAAAGCGCGGACAGGTCAAAACACCACGAGATAGCAGACAGGCGCCCGGAAAGTTTAGACCTGCTTTTTCGGGTGCCTGTTTTTAATAAAAACCTTATTACGGTATCATCACAAGGGTTATCAGACAGACAATTGATAAGAACTTCCTTTTTGTGAGAGGGACTATAATAAACGCGGTCTTGTATGTCAAGAAAATCTTGACCACAAGATGTGGGTTGCTGCACCGATGACCGCGTTGAAGGCACATTGCGACAGCCATCCTTCCGAAA
>CAIVDK010000292.1 GCA_903904655.1 uncultured delta proteobacterium
ACCGGCGAATGGCAGCGGGTGGCATTGGCGCGGGCCTTTCTGCGCAAGGCCAGGTTGATTATCCTGGACGAACCGACAAGTATGCTCGATGTCTGGGCAGAGGCCAAGTGGTTCGCCCGTTTTCGCTCTCTGGCTGCCGGTTGCACGGTGCTGATCATCAGTCACCGCCTGACGACAACCATGCAGGCCGATGTAATTCATGTCATGCAGAGGGGTAAAATAATCGAATCAGGAACCCACGCCGATCTGCTGAAGCAGGGAGCCCGCTACCGCGAGGCGTGGGAAGGTCAAAACAGAACTGGAAAATAACGGCAGATAAAGCGGTTCATGAAGGAGATTCGTCATGAACCGCGCTGAAATCGACCAAATCCATGTGCCGCACATTTTTATGAAATTGGGCAATCCCCTGCTCAACGCCTGCTAAGCGCTCTGAAGAAGTAAGCAGACAGATACTGACATTGGCGAGTTTGCTGACGTCATCCGATAAGAAATCAAAAAAACCGGTCATCATGGCTTCCAGCATACCGGCAGTGGTCAATTCCGAACGCCCGTCTCCCGGCAGATCAAACGCAAAGTCCCGAAGTTTCATGGCGTCAATCGCGCCGGCAATTCCATAGGCCGCGGTGTAAATGCGGTCGTAGGAAAGATCGGTAAGATTGCCCAGCCCGAAAAGAAAAAGTAACTCGGAACCGATGCGTTGCGGATAGGGGAACACTACCTTTTCCTTAAACTCGCCGTTGATGTGACCCTGTTTGATTTCCCCTGAAATCATGCCGTTGAGACGCCAATCCATCAGTCCGCAAATACCCCGCGGCGGTTTTTCATCGCTGAAATAACCCAGAACCAGGCACTTATGACTTTGTCGGTCGGGCGGATGGGTGGACAGATTTAGCTGCATTGTTTTTATTCAATTTCAAATTGAGAGCATCGAGGATGCCATTGATAAAAGATCCGGAATTTTCCGATCCGAAAATTTTCCCCAGATCGACCGCTTCATTGATGCTGACTTTGGGTGGAATGTCGTCGCAGTAAAGAAATTCAAACACAGCCATCCGTAAAATGCTGATATCGACCTTGGACATACGGTTAAGCGACCAGTTGTCCGAACAGCCGGCGATCAGTCCGTCCAACTCTTCCCGATGATGCCAGGTACCGGAGGCAAGAGTGGCCGCAAATTCCTTGGCCGACTTAGGCGCGACAAAATTCCCCCAGAAAAGCTCCAGGGCCTTTTCCACATCGAGATTGACAAAATTCAAACTGTAAAGAACCTGTAAGGCAACTTCGCGCGCCTTTCTCCGTTCTTGCATCTAATCCTCAAATTCCCTAAGCGCCCATATGATTGCAGCGCTGTTTCGCTTTTTTAATTTATGCGTTAATCTTTTTGAACAGATCGACCATTTCGATCGCCGCCATCGCCGCATCCGCACCTTTGTTGCCGGACTTTGTGCCCGCCCGCTCAATGGCCTGTTCAATGGTGTCTGTCGTCAGTACACCGAAAATCACTGGGATTTCCGCGTCCATTCCCACGTTGGCGATTCCTTTGGAAACTTCCGCGCTGACGTATTCAAAATGCGGGGTCGCGCCGCGGATCACCGCGCCCAGACAGATCACCGCGTCAAAGCGCGCGCTCTTGGCCAGCTTTTTTGCCGCAAGCGGCAGTTCGAACGCGCCGGGTACTTTATAAATAACGATGTCTTTTTCATCCGCACCGGCTCGAATCAGCGTATCAACCGCGCCTTCAATTAACCGTCCGCTGATGAAATCGTTGAAACGGCTCGCAGCAATCGCGAACTTCATTCCCTTGGCAACAATTTTTCCTTCAATTATTTTCGGCATGATTTCAACACCATCCTTAGTTAAATTATTGATCTGCGCCTGTGGGCGCCTCCTCACTTTTATAGCTCCAGGATATGACCCATCTTACTTTTCTTGGTGGTCATATACCGGATATTATTTTCGTTGGGCGGAATTTCAATCGGCATGCGCTTCGTGACTTCAATGCCGTAGCCTTCCAATCCGACAATCTTTTTGGGATTATTGGTCAGGAGCCGCATTTTATGCACGCCCAGATCCGCAAGAATCTGTGCGCCAATGCCGTAATCTCTCAAGTCCGCTTTAAAGCCCAGTGCGATATTGGCCTCCACAGTGTCGTGTCCTGTTTCCTGAAGCGCATAAGCCTTGATCTTGTTGACCAGGCCGATGCCCCGTCCTTCCTGCCGCATATAGACAATGACCCCTTTGCCTTCTTCGCCGATCATTTCCATGGCGCGATGGAGCTGATCACCGCAGTCGCACCGGGCCGACGAAAAAATGTCGCCGGTCAGGCACTCTGAATGTACGCGAACCAGCACTTCGTCTTCTTTATTGATTTCGCCTTTCACCAAGGCGATATGCTGCATGTCGTCCACATCGTTTTCATAAATAATGATTGTAAAATCGCCGCCGAAAGAGCTGGGAAGCGATGCTTCCGCCACCCGCCGGATGAGCGATTCGTTTTGCATCCGGTAATCAATCAAATCGGCGATTGTCACGATTTTCAGATCATGCTCGCGGGCAAATACTTCCAAATCCGGCATGCGCGCCATCGTGCCATCGTCTTTCATTACCTCGCAGATGACACCCGCCTGAATCAGGCCGGAAAGTCGGCATAAGTCGACCGAGCCTTCGGTCTGGCCCGTACGCACCAGAACGCCGCCCTTTCTCGCCAGAATCGGGAAAATATGCCCGGGGCTCACAATATCGTCCGACTTGGCTGCGGGATTCACCGCCGCCAGGATCGTTGTCGCGCGGTCTCCCGCCGAAATACCGGTGGAAACGCCGTGACGCGCTTCGATGGAAATGGTAAACGCCGTACCGAAACGCGCCTGATTGTCTTTTACCATCAGATGGAGCTTCAGACGGTTGGCGATTTCTTCATTAATTGTCAGGCAAATCAACCCGCGCCCCAACCTCGCCATGAAATTAATCGCTTCCGGCGTGACAAACTGCGCCGCCATAAAAAGATCGCCTTCGTTTTCCCGATCTTCATCATCAACAAGAATAACCATCTTTCCATTGCGAATGTCTTCAATTGCTTCCGAAATTTTACTGACTGCCATTTGTTTTCCTTCTTATTTAATAAAACCATATTTGGCGAGAAAATCCTTATCGATTCCCCGCGTTGTTTGCAATAACTTTTCTACATATTTCCCCAGAATATCCGTTTCAATGTTCACCCATTCGGCTTCTTTTTTCCCGGTCAGCGTCGTGTGGACGGCTGTGTGTGGAATGATATTAACATAAAATCGGCCTTTTTCAAACTTGTTCACCGTCAGGCTGATGCCGTCGATGGCCACCGATCCTTTTGCCACAATATAACGCGACAATGACTCATCGGCTTCGATGGCGAAAATGATCGACCCGGACTTCTGAGTTTTGGAGAGAATGCGACCGATCCCGTCCACGTGGCCCAGTACAAAATGGCCGCCTAGAAAGCCACCGATGCGCAGGGATTTTTCCAGATTGACTGGATGTCCGGCCTGCAAGTGCTTGAGTGTTGTCTTGCTTAAAGATTCGGCGGAAACATCGGCGGTAAATGTTTTAGCCGTTTTCGCAGTCACCGTCAGGCAAGCGCCGTTGACTGCAATGCTGTCGCCCAGGGACACCTCGCTCAAATCGGTTGCGGTCTCAATTTCCAACAGAGCATCCGCGCCTTTCATCGTCAGGCGAACAACTTTTCCCGATCCTTCGACAATGCCGGTAAACATAATTATTTTTTGCCCTTACTCAACAAGTCTTTTAATTCCGCCATAAATTCGCCGACGTCGCGGAATTGACGATATACCGACGCAAACCGCACATAAGCCACGCCGTCAAGCGTCTTGAGTTCGGCCATTACTTTTTCTCCAATCACCGAGGATGGAATTTCTTCTCCCTGAAACTCCTGACAGGCGGCTTCCACGTTTTCCACGATTTTTTCCATGTCTTCCATGCTGATCGGGCGCTTTTCACAGGCCGTCATCACCCCGTTGCGTATTTTTATCCGGTCAAACGGTTCACGCCGCCCGTCTTTTTTCACCACCATCGGCAGAATGTCTTCCACATATTCATACGTGGTAAAACGCCGGGCGCAACCCAGACATTCACGACGGCGTCGAATGGCTTTGCCGTCCTTGCTGATCCGGGAATCAATCACTTTGTTTTCCGCGTTACCGCAAAAGGGACATTTCATGATTTCGCTCGACCGATCCTCTACAAGTTCTTCAACTGCACAACGCCGATACCCGCTTCTTTGAACATATCCGCGGCGAGCTTATCGCTGTAACCGTCGCGGATGACAATGCGCGTGATGCCGGCATTGATGATCATCTTGGCGCAAATGACGCAGGGATGATTGGTGCAATACAGAGTGGAATCTTTTGCGCTGACACCATGCAGGGCGGCCTGAATAATCGCGTTTTGTTCCGCGTGCAGGCCACGGCATAATTCATGGCGTTCGCCGGACGGCACGTTGAGCTGCTCGCGCAGGCAACCGATATCCAGGCAATGCCGCAATTTGGACGGGGCGCCGTTGTAACCGGTGGCCAGAATCCGCCGGTCGCGAACGAGGCCGGCCCCTACCGCGCGGCGCAGACAGGTGCTGCGTCTCGAAACCAGATCGACAATATCCAGAAAATACGTATCCCAGTCGGGACGGGAATTGACTTTGTCCGAAACATGATGCGACGGCGTGTGTTTTTCCGTCATGTTTTTCCGCTTTCTGATGAGTCGCCTGTACCTGCGTCCCGCCGAAATCCCCTTTTATCCTTTTATCCTTTGCGTATACAGCGGAAACCGGGCACAAAGCGTTTTCACTTTTTCGGCCACGGCTTTGATGGTTTGCTCATCATTAATATGTTTGATCACATCGGCGATCAGCGAGGCGATGAGGCGCATTTCATTTTCCTTCATGCCACGGGTCGTGAGCGCCGGCGTGCCGATACGGATGCCGCTGGTAACCATCGGCCCCTGCGTATCAAAAGGAATCCCGTTTTTATTGACGGTAATAGCCGCGCGATCAAGAGCTTCTTGCGCATCCTTGCCCGTCACGCCCTTGGCAGTCAGATCAACGAGCATCAGGTGATTGTCCGTACCACCCGACACCAGACGGAAGCCTTCGTTCTTTAATTCGTCCGCCATCGCCTGAGCGTTTTTAACAATCTGCTGTTGATAGTCTTTGAATTCCGGCAACAATGCTTCTTTCAGGGCCACGGCCTTGGCGGCGATGACATGCATCAAAGGACCGCCCTGCATGCCGGGGAAAACCCGACTGTTGAGGATTTTTATGTAGGGTTCCTTGCACATGATGAGTCCACCGCGCGGTCCGCGCAGTGTTTTGTGCGTGGTGGTGGTAACATATTCGCAAACGGGAACCGGCGAGGGATGCAGGCCCACCGCAACCAGTCCCGCAATGTGCGCGATGTCCGCCATGATCACCGCGCCGACTTCATCGGCCACAGCGCGGAATTTCTTGAAGTCAATCGTCCGCGGATAGGCGCTCGCGCCGACAACAATCAGTTTGGGTTTATGTTCACGGGCCAATTTGGCCATGTCGTCATAATCGATGGTTTCCGTATCGCGGCTGACGCCGTAAGGAACGATCTTGTAAAATTTCCCGGAAAAATTCGCCGGGCTGCCGTGCGACAAATGGCCGCCATGCGACAAATTCATACCTAAAACCGTATCGCCGGGAGAACACGCCGCAAAATAAACAGCCATGTTGGCCTGCGTACCGGAGTGCGGCTGCACATTAACAGCCTCCGCGCCAAAGAGCGTCTTGCAACGTTCAATCGCCAGACTTTCGGCAATATCGACATATTCACAGCCGCCATAATAGCGTTTACCCGGGTAACCTTCAGCATATTTATTGGTCATCACAGAACCCTGGGCTTCCAAAACAGCTTCGCTGACAAAATTCTCCGAAGCGATGAGTTCCAGTTTTCCCGCCTGACGTCTTGTTTCCAAGTCGATGGCCTTTGCGACTTCCGGATCAACTTGATCTAAAAAAGACATAAATAAAAATTCCTCCCGAAACAACTAATCTCTGTATTTCTTCAAAACGATAACGGCATTAACACCGCCAAACCCAAAACTATTGGACATGGCGGTGGAAATTTCTTTATGCCGGGCGACATTCGGCACGTAATCCAGACCACAGTCCGCATCTGGATTTTCCAGATTGATGGTCGGTGGAACGATACCCTCTTGAATCGCTTTCGCGCAAAAAATCGCTTCCACACCGCCTGTGCCTCCCAGCATGTGTCCGGTCATCGATTTGGTCGAGCTGACCATCAGCTTTTTTGTATGTTCACCGAAAAGATTCCTGATCGCCTGCGATTCATATAGATCATTGAGTGGCGTGGATGTCCCGTGGGCATTGATATAGTCAATATCCGTCGTTTGCAGACCAGCGTCTTTGAGCGCCACCTGCATGCTGCGGCCGGCGCCTTCGTGTTCAGGCGGGGGCGCTGCCAGGTGAAAGGCATCGGACGTGCATCCGTAGCCAACAATCTCGGCGTAAATCCTTGCGCCACGTCTCAACGCAAAGGATAATTCTTCCAGGATCAGCACACCGCAACCTTCGGCGATAACAAATCCATTGCGTCCTTTGTCGAAAGGCCGGCTGGCTTTTTGCGGGTCGTCATTGCGGGTCGAAAGCGCGCGCATGGCGCAGAATCCGCCGACGCCCAACGGCGTCACCGCTGCTTCGACACCGCCGGTAATCATGGCATCCGCGTCGCCGTAAGCGATGATTTTGTAAGAATCGCCGATGGCCGACGTGCCTGCGGCGCAGGCCGTCACGGTGCAATTGATGGGACCTTTCGCGCCAAAACGCATGGAGACATGGCCTGCTGCCAAATTGGGCAGAATCGCCGGTATGCCGAAAGGCGATATTTTACGGGGACCTGATGTCAAGAGCGCCTTGACTTCTTCTTCAATGGTCTGGGCGCCGCCTATGGCGGAACCGATGATCACCCCTACCCGCTCGGCAATCTCCGGACCAATGGTCAGCGCCGCATCATCCAGAGCCATCTGGGCTGCGGCCAGCGCATAAATAGCAAAGTTATCATAACGCCGGACTTCTTTTTTATCGACATACTGCAATGGATCAAAGTTTTTAATTTCGCCCGCAATTCTGGAACTGAAAACGGCGGCATCAAATCGGGTAATGGGGCCAATACCGGATTTTCCTGCAACGGCACCTGCCCATGATTCCGAAACGGAGTTACCAAGGGGAGTCAGGGCACCGAGCCCTGTTATAACGACACGCCTTTTCATGAACAATGATCCCGATTTAAAAGACTTAAAGATTAATACCTTTTTTCTTAATAAAATCGACGACATCTTGAATCGTTCGAATTTTTTCCAACTCTTCATCGGCGATCTCCACGCCGAATTTTTCTTCCATCTCCATGATCAGTTCAACCAGATCCAGAGAATCGGCGCCCAGATCATCAATAAATGACGCTTCCAACTTGCATTGTTCCCGGGTCACATCCAACTGCTCCATGACGAGTTGAATAACTTTTTCTTCTAATTCTGATGACATGAATTCCCTCCTCCAGTCCAAGATTATACTAAAATAAATTATAGCGAGTGCTGCCCTTATTACCTGTTTTTGAAAAAAATTTCCTTACTTTTTTCAATGCAGAAGCCATTTGCATTTTAGATCCGTTTAGTTTTCAACCGGGAGATACCTGCCGGTTAAACCGATACGCTTTTACCGAATCCTTCTCGCCTTTTGCCTGGCAGAGATTCCCGCAGACTGAATCATCCGGTTTATTCTGAGCCGCCTGTCACAAAACAATCGACAGCCGCTCAAGAAACCGGCATTTGCCCCAAAACGGCTATGCTGTTTTAGGAAATCTTTTCCGCCGAAATCACTTCTCTGCCTTTATACGTGCCGCAATTTGGACAAACACGGTGGGGCATTTTCGGTTCACTGCATTGCGGGCAGACCGACATGGAAGGCTGTTTTAAGAAGTCGTGCGCCCTTCGGGTATTGCGTCTTGTTTTGGAATGTCTCTTTACTGGATTTGGCATGGTAAATTATCCTTTTTTAAAATTAATTGTTTACTCTAAATTTTTTCAGCACGGCCAGACGATCATCCACAACATCCGAACGGCAGTTACAGGGACCGTTATTCAAATTAACGCCGCAACGCGGGCATAAGCCCTTGCAATCGTCGGCGCACAAAATCTTCATCGGCGCCTGCAGGACAATCTGCTCACAGATCATCGGCGCCAGATCGATAAAATCACCGCGATAATAGCTCGTTTCGAGTTCCTGGACGGTAAGCTCCAGATCTTCCTCGACCTCTGCCTTTACCGGAACCAACGTATAGACAAACTCCCCACCGATGGGAATTGTCGCCAGTTCCAGACAGCGGCCGCACTCCTGGCTGATTTGCGCCGCCAGTTCCCCACGGATATAAATGGTATCGCCTGATTTGGTAATCAGACAATCAAGATCCGCCTTAATCATTGAAAACTCAGGCAGTTCGTCATCGGAAAAACATTCTTTGAACCACGCGGCGCCTTCGGAAAAAGCCAATCGCAACCCTTCCTCAGGAAGAATCGTCAGATTAATTTTCAAAGAATCGGACATGGAACCCTTATTGCCTTGTTAAAAAAATTAAGCCAACCGCGCTAAGCCGGTGAGTAAATGATAAAATCATCGTGTTGTCAAGAACAATTTGCTTTCCGGGAGGCAAAAGGCGCTTGACAAATGACGAGCCGCAACCCTATAACACTGCAAAAATTAAGGGAAGCAACATGACCACTAAAATACGCACCCGCTTTGCACCGTCCCCAACCGGTTTTTTGCACATCGGAGGAGCACGAACCGCTCTTTTTAACTGGCTTTTCTCCCGTCATAACGGAGGTGAATTTGTTTTAAGAATTGAGGACACCGATCAGGAGCGCTCAACCGGAGAATCCACAAAAGCGATTCTGGATGCCATGACCTGGATGGGCCTGAATTGGGATGAGGGACCACATTTTCAAGCCCAACGCGTCGATCTGCACCGTGATATGGTACAAAAGCTGATCAATGAAGGCAAAGCCTACATCTGTACCTGCACCTCCGAAGAGCTGGAAAACAAAAGAAAAGAGGCGCTGGCCACCGGGAAAAAGCCCAAATACGACGGCACATGCCGCGATAAAAACTTAAAAAAATCGACCGGCAGCGTGGTACGCTTTCGCGGCGCACAAACCGGCATCACGATTGTGGAAGACCTCATTAAAGGAAATATCAGTTTTAATAATGATGAGTTGGATGATTTGATCATTGAACGCGGCGACGGGTATCCCACCTACAACTTTGCCGTCGTCATCGACGACGCGCTCATGAATATCACCCATGTTATTCGCGGCGACGATCACGTCAACAATACACCGCGCCAGATTTTGATGTATCAGGCCTTGGGCTTTGACGTACCCAAATTCGCCCATGTACCGATGATCTTGGGATCGGATAAGGCGCGCTTAAGCAAGCGTCACGGCGCCACCTCCGTTATGGCTTACAAAGAGATGGGCTATCTGCCGGAAGCCCTCGTTAATTATCTGGTGCGTTTGGGCTGGTCGCACGGAGACCAGGAGATTTTTTCGTCAAAAGAACTGATTGAGTATTTCACTCTTTCATCCGTCGGCAAATCGCCCGCCGTTTTCAATCCCGAAAAATTGCTCTGGCTCAATGCGCACTATATAAAGGAAGCAAATCCGGAACGTTTAGCGGACGAAATGAAGACCCTGTGGCCTGACGGGACCAATATCGATGATGCCGATTTTACGAAAAAAGTCATTGTTGACTTGCAGCCGCGCGTCAAAACGCTGGTCGAACTGGCCGTGGCGGCGAATTTCTATTTTACCGATCAAATTCAGTATGAGGAACAAGCCGCGCAGAAGTTTCTGGTACCCGAAGTGGCCGCTCATTTAAAGGCTATGGCCGCTGCGATTCCGTCGGTGCAGAATTTTACCAAAGTGGGTCTTGAAGAATTTCTCAAGGCTTTCACCGAAGAAAAGGATATTAAGTTTAAAGTAATTGCCCAACCGCTGCGGGTGGCTCTGACCGGGAAAACAGTCAGCCCCGGCATTGATGAAATCATGGTCACACTGGGCAAGGATCGTGTTGTGCAAAGAGTCAACGCGGCGGTTGACTACATTGACAATCAGAACAAATAGGCCCGTGCGGAAAAGCTGCAGCATTATACAAAACGCGTCATTTTCGTCTTGACTTTTAAAGTCGAATTGAATAGATACTCACGTTCGACTTTCCTTGCTGTTGGGTGATCGTCTGGAGGTAGGACTCAGGGTTCTGAACCCTGCTACCTAGGGTCGAATCCTGGTCCCCCAGCCAACATGGTCCCATCGTCTAGTGGTTAGGACGCTGGCCTCTCACGCCGGAAACCAGGGTTCAACTCCCTGTGGGACTACCAGAATAAAATCAGTTAGTTATAAGCAATTTTCAATCTAAAAGCTGGCTTTCAATAATCATTCCCCAGCACTATCCCCAGCAGACAGGCGTAAAATCTATCTTTTTCAATGTTTTTCCATAAAGGGTATAAACATTGAAAATTAATCCTATATGTGGTTCAATCTGCAAGATTCAACCAGCCTGAAGAGTTAAGGTTGTCTTGGATAAAATTGAATACATTGTTGATATTTGCCCGATGATTACGGTAGCAATGCAAGCGTCCATTCCATCACGGAGGGTTATCAATGAAAATCCGATCCATCATCACTGCCATCTGTATTCTTTCAATACTTTCATGTTTCATTTTTCCTGCAATCAGCGTCCGCGCGGAAACAAAAACCTTCATCAAAGAATACACCTATCAGGCTGGCGATGAAGACAGCAAAAATTCCTGCCGGATTATCGCGCTCAGAGAGGTAAAAAGACTTCTTCTGGAAGAATTGGGCACCTATCTGGAAAGTGAAACCGAAGTGAAAAACTTCCAGATGACCAAAGACCAGATCGTTACCCTGACAGCAGGAATTGTGGGCACTGAACTAATTGAAGAAAAATGGGATGGCAAGGCATACTGGCTGAAAGCAAAAATATCGGCCAATCCACAGGACGTCACCAAAGCCATCGACACCCTTCGCAAAGACCGGGCAAGGGTAAAGGAATTAGAGGAATTAAGAAAAATATCAGAAGAACTGTTAAAGGAAAATGAACGGCTGACTAAAAAGTTAAAGACGGCAAAGGGTAATGTAAAAAAAGAAGCAGTAAAGGCATATAAGCAAAATATCGATAATTTAAGCGCAACGGAATGGTTTGAAAGAGGCCATGAACTAACCATATCCGGAAACTACACCGATGCAGCAAAGGCATACAGCAAGTCAATAGAACTTAATCCAAATTATTATATGACCTATCTTTGTCGAGGGTTTGCATATTCTTGGTCAGGCAATTCGCAACAAGCCATCAAGGATTTTAATAAAGCGATAGGACTAAAGCCTAATACTGCAGAGGCTTATTCGGGTAGAGCTTCTGTATATGAAGCATTAGGCGATTATAAGCAAGCTCTTAAAGACTTAACTAGTGCTATTAACTTGGCCATAGACATGCCTGCTTTTATTTTATCTTCCAAGTACAATAGCCGCGGTTCCGCACATTTTGAATTAGGCAACTATGAACAAGCTATCAAGGATCATAGCAAAGCTATTGAATTACGTTCCACCTATTCATTAGCTTATTTTGGTCGCGGACTAGCATATAGAAAATTGAAAAAATATGAAATGGCTATTAATGATTACAATAGGGTTATTGAACTCTACCCACAACATACAAAGG
>CAIVDK010000293.1 GCA_903904655.1 uncultured delta proteobacterium
CTCATAGAGATCGGGTTTAATGACACCTTCTTTTAAATTATCCAAAACCACATATCGGGTAGTGCCGCCCAAATACCGGAAGGCCTCCTCATGCAGTTTGGCCCATGTCACCTGGCTGGATGCCCAGACTACCTTTCGAAAACAGCGGCGGGAGTACTTCAGCGTCATGACAAACAATCGGGGGCGGCGGTGGGTGTTTGTGCCCGGCTTGCGGGTAAGAGCGCCAAGGCCGTAGTCCACCTGGGCTTCTTCTCCGGGTGGAAACTCCAGCCGGTCATACTGGGTGGGATTCTTTTTACGCAGCGCACGGCAGAACCGTTTCACGCTGTTGTATTTATGCTCAAAGGCAAACCGCTCAACCAGATCCTGATAAATGGAGACGGCATTGCGCCCCAGGCGCACCTGTTCCTCAATCCAGGGGCGATAATGCTCACAGGCTGAACGGGCATGGGCCGGTATGGGATACGCATCGTCTGCCGTCGCAGACACTGGAAACGCCGGTGGCCGGGGTGGGGGATTTTGATCAACGCTCTCCTCGGAGTCGGTGGCCACCCCGGGAGATTTTGAGTTATCGTCGCCAATCTGCTTGTTGCTTTCCTCAAGACGGGCGTATTTGCGGATGGTCTTACGATCCACGCGCACTTTCCGCTTGATTTCGCGCTGACTGACGCCATTGGTAAGTAATGTAATTATTGATGCTTTCTTGTTCTGGTGCAAAACGTTCATCCTTTCTCTTCCTCCCATGTTCTGTTGTGAAATGGGAGTCTGTAACGTTCTGCCAACCGTTTGTGAAGATGCTTTTGAAAACCTGATCTTCAGGCCGTAAAAGCAACCGTTGGGTGGGGGATTTTCAAGTGGCCACAGGTGGGGGATTTTGGGTGGCCACCCGGGTTCAATATTAGTGTTTCTTGAATAACTACTGCAAATCCCGCAGCGTTCCTAAAACTATCCTGATGGATGCCTTTGTTTGAGGAGTATGCACCCGGGCGACCAGTTCGTCTTTCTGTAGCTCATAAATCAAGGGCAGGTTGATTTTTTTTTCATCGAAGCGAATTTCCACAAAGGTATCATCCCGCAGCACCAGTTCATCGATCATTTGTGACAAATCGTTTTTAAGCTGTTTGATCTTATCCGCCACGGTTTCTTTTGCATTCACGTTATCTTTCTTTTCTTTCTCCAGCGACACGATGCTTTGCACAAGGGCCACGCTTTTTTCTTTTTGACTGGAAGCAACGATCATGGCAGGGAACGCTTTTAATATTTCAAAAAGATCAGTCGTTAAATTGCACTGACCGTGAGGTGATGAATAGACCAGATAACCGGCCAACGCGGGATATTTTTCTTTGAGTCCCGCGAATAACGCAGTGGCATTGTCTATCACAAATTTTAATTCTGTCGTATTCATTCTATCCCCCTCCAGATATTCGGTTTGCTGTATGCAAATGCAGGCAAGTCTGAAGACTTGGAAGCAATATCTCATATTATCGTTCCATACCGCAGCATGATTTATAATATATTCATTTACATGGGAGACACGATGCGCTAATGTTTACACATACTTCTACGCAGCATCACAGAATAAGGGAGATGCCATGCCTGCAAAACGTGATCTTTACAAAAGCTATGGCGAGAAGCTCATCAGCCTGTTTGTCCGCTTACTTTTTTCCGGTGAGCGGCATTCACTGACGGAACTTGCCAATACCCTTAACTGTTCCAAACAGACTGTCCTGAGATTGATTGATAATATCAGTAAGTCTTACGGCATTGCCATTGAAGAGACCAAACAGGGCAATAGGAGCTTTTTCCGAATCAAGAAACCATCCGCTTTGCTCAGGAATATTCCGCTGACGGAGGCAGAACTTCAATCGCTGCAACTGTGCAAGGCCTTTACGCAGCATCTTGTCGGGGAAAAGCTCTATGAGGAGGCAACACAGGCGATTTTGAAGAGCAAGACAGCGCTTGCCGGCGGTCAACAGATGGGCGAATGCCATTTTGCCGCGTTTCGTCCCGGCACAATAGATTACACACCACAGCATCAAATCATCCACACATTGATCGATGCAATGGAAAAGCAAAAGGTCTGCAAGTTGATCTACCAGGC
>CAIVDK010000294.1 GCA_903904655.1 uncultured delta proteobacterium
CAGGAATGCTGGACTTGCTTTAAACTACCTACAGTCCTGCCGCCTTATCCCGACAAAGACCTAGGCCAGTAACTTTTCGTCCCGCCTTTTCAGGTGGTTTGCCCTTTCCAAGCTTTGCTTAAAATTTACTCCCTTTTCGTCAGAAGTCAATAAATTTATGATGATTCCAATCACAAAATTGATTGCATTGGTTTAGCCAATGAGATAATAAAATCAACATGAATGACGAACGCTATATGGAACTGGCCTTGAAGCTGGCCGCTAAAGGTCGGGGCTATGCGAGCCCCAATCCGATGGTGGGAGCGGTTATTGTTAAGAACGACAGAATCATCGGGCAGGGCTACCATCAATGTTGCGGCCAAAGCCACGCGGAAGTCAATGCGATCCAAAACGCGATGGAAGATGTCATCGGCTCTACCCTTTATGTGACGCTGGAACCCTGTTGCCATTCCGGCAAAACATCTCCCTGCACGGATAGGATTATCCAACATAAGATTGCGCGTGTCGTGGTCGGCGCCACCGATTCCAATCCGCTGGTTTCCTGTCAGGGCATTAACTGCCTGAAAGGCGCAGGGATTGAAATTAAAACAGGCATCCTGGAAGATGAATGCCGCGATCTCAACGAAGTCTTCTTTCACTTCATGGAAACGGGACTGCCTTTTGTCACCGTCAAATACGCTCAAACGCTGGATGGACGCATAGCCACAGCAACAGGCCAGTCACAATGGATCAGTTCTCCCGCATCCCTGAAATTTGCGCATCAACTACGGGCTGAGCATGATGCCATATTGGTGGGGATTGGAACAGTCATCAAGGATAATCCGGCGCTGACGGTTAGAAGAGTTCGCGGCCGCAATCCGTTAAGAATTGTCGTGGATTCCAATCTGGCCATCACCACGGAGGCCAACGTGATGCAAAATCTTTCCAAGACACCAACGCTGATCGTCACAACTAAAAATGCTTCCGATCCACGTTTTCAGAACCTGTCTGCGGCTGGCGCCGAGTTGATTACAGTTGATTCTGATGAGGGAAACCACGTCAATCTGAAAAAATTACTGCTGCACCTTGCGGCAAGAAACATTTCTTCGGTTTTGATCGAAGGCGGCGCGCAAATGATCACGTCCGCCCTTCAAGACAACCTGGTCAATCGTCTGGTTACTGTGATTGCGCCGAAGATTATCGGCAAAGGAATTGAAGCGATAGGCGATCTCAATATTCGCAGACTGGAAGAGGCAAAAATATTATTTGTAAGAAGCGTTATGAAGAAAGGCGTTGATATCATTATTGACAGCCGTTTATCGCCGCAATCACGTTCTGGGCGGCCTTAATACCGTCCAGCGCCGAGCTGATAATCCCTCCGGCGTAGCCCGCGCCTTCCCCGCAGGGGTAAAGTCCCTGGACATTTTCGCTTTGTCCGTCAACCCCGCGGCAAATACGCACCGGCGATGACGTTCTGGTTTCCACACCAATTACATGAGCCTCCTCAGAAATAAAACCCGGCATTTTTTTATCGAATTGTTTGATCCCGACCCGCAACGCATCAGACACAAATTCAGGAAGCACTTCCTTAAGCTCGGCGGCTTTCACGCCGGGCAAAAAACTTGTCCGGCCGACAACGCCGGATGATTTTTGTTCGATAAATTCGGAAAGCCTCTCAGCGGGGGCACAATAGTTGCCACCACCCGCCAAAAAAGCCTCTCTCTCCCAGTGACTGCGAAAAGCCAGACCGCTTAGAGGCTCTCCCTCCAGAGCAAAGTCCTCCACGCGCACATTAGCAACGACGGCGCTGTTGGCAAATTCTCCGCTTCGCTCGCTATTGCTCATGCCATTGGTCATAACAAACCCCGGAAGCGCGCTGCAACCAATCACCTGCCCTCCCGGACACATACAAAACGTATAAACGGAACGATTCAGGACACCCGCAGCAGCGGTGACAAAATATTCCGCCGGCGGCAAATGGGGATGATTCGACCACCGGCCATATTGAATAGAATTGATCAAGGCTTGTGGATGTTCGACGCGTAAGCCCATCGCAAAAGGTTTGGCCTCCATTTTCACGCCGCGTTCATCCAATTTCCGATAGGTATCATCAGCGCTCTGGCCAATCGCGAGAATCACTTCACCCGCTTTTATTTCTTGCTTGTCGTTGACCACAACTGCCGCGATTTTATCTTGCCGGATTATAAAATCCGTTACCCGTGCTTCAAATTGAATAGCACAGCCCATCTCTATAAGTTTTTGCCTTAGATGAATGATGACTTCACGCAAGCTGTCCGTGCCGATATGCGGCTTGGCGTCGGCTAGTATTGATTCTTGTGCACCCATGTCCACAAGAATTTTTTTAACCCACAAAGAATATGGGTTTTTGCTTCGGCTGGTTAATTTCCCATCGGAAAAAGTCCCGGCCCCTCCTTCACCGAAAAGAACATTGCTTTGCGGATCAAGCACACTTTTTTCCCAAAATATCCGCACATCCTCCACGCGTTTTTCGATGGGTCGCCCTCTCTCCAGCAGCACAACAGATATGCCCTTTACGGCAAGCGTGTAGGCGGCAAAAAGACCGGCGGGACCGCTGCCAATGACTACAACGGGAGGCCTCTCCACCCCCGGCGCTTCGCGCCACCCCCGCTGGCGGGGGACACTTGATGACCCGACTGATGACGACTCAATCGCCGGCTCATCATGAAACGTCAAAATCTGTATACCTTCCGGCAATGTCTCCGGTAGCGCCACGATGTCCATCAAACTTATCTTTACCGCATAAACAAAATGAGGGGGCTTGTTGCGCCGGGCATCCAGAGCTTTTTTGATGACGGCCAATGAGGCAATGCCGGCAACCGGGATGCTAAGTGCTTTTGCAGCCTTTGCTGTCAGGCATTCGTCTTGCTCATCCAATGTCAGATGTAAACCATTAAGACGGATCACTCTCATTTTTTCTCCATTGCAAAAAGTAAATACATGCTATAGTTGATGAACTCGTAAAAAGTTTGCCAATCTGTCGAATAAAAAGAGGTCCGCCGTGCCCTGGTATGCCGTTTCCACAAAAAGCCGCCACGAATATAAAGCCTTTACCGGCCTTACTCAGAAAAACCTGACAACGTTTTTACCGGAGATGGAAGTTTGGAGCAAGCGAAAAGACCGAAAAAAGAAGATATCCGTGCCGCTTTTTCCCGGCTATCTTTTTGTGGAAGCCTTTTTGGATAACGAAACCAAACTAATGATTCTCAAAACAATCGGTGTGGTTCGAATGCTGGGAAAAAATTTAAACACAGAGCCTTTGCCGGTGCCGGAAGCAAAAATCATCGCCATCCAGCGTTTGCTGGCTAAAAAAGTGGAAATGTTCACCCTGCAGTATCCGAAGACCGGAGAACCGGCGCGAATTATGGACGGTCCCTTTGCCGGTATTGAGGGCGTGGTGATTAAAAGCGATCCGGAAAAAGAACTTTTCGTTATTTCCATAGAATTACTCCAGCGATCCGTAGCTATCAAGCTGGAAGGTTTTCAAATCAGCAAGATTTGATGATCTTTTTTCAATGGAATGAATGTGTATCTAAAAATTCTTGACATTCTGAACATTATGCGCAAGATAGCATCCGCCAAAAGTAATCGAATCATAGGCAAAAACTGATTTGGGGACATGTTGTGAAAGGTTATATCAAGATAAAAAAGGAACTTTGCAAGGAGTGTCACCTCTGTATTCATTTCTGCCCCAAAGGCCACATCATGGCGTCCAATGAGTATAATGCTCAGGGTTATCATCCTGTATGTGCCAATGAAGAAAAGGAATGCAACGGTTGCGCGATTTGCGCCACGATGTGTCCGGATGTAGCCATCGAGGTATATCGTGAATAAAGTATTGATGTCAGGAAATAATGTTATCGCCGAAGCGGCGATTCGTGCGGGCTGCCGTTTCTATGCCGGTTATCCCATTACCCCTCAGAACGAATTGACCGAGTATATGGCCGAACACATGCGCAATGCCGAGTCAGGCGTGTTTATCCAATCGGAAAGCGAAGTGGCCGCCATCAATATGATCGCCGGCGCTGCTGCGACAGGTGTGAGGGTTATGACGTCTTCCTCCAGCCCCGGTATTTCATTAAAACAGGAAGGCATTTCTTCCATGGCCGCCTGTGAACTTCCCGGTATCATTGTTAATATTATGCGCGGCGGCCCGGGGTTAGGCAATATCCGACCTTCACAGGGGGATTATTTTCAAGCCACCCGCGGCGGAGGTCACGGCGACTACCGCACCATCGTTATCGCACCGGCTACCGGCCAGGAATTGGCGGATTTAACCATGGACGCTTTTGATCTGGCTGATAAGTACCGCACACCCGTCATGATCCTGGCTGATGGCATGATGGGACAAATGATGGAGCCGGTGATCTTTAAAAAACCAACACCCCGCCAATATCCCGAAAAATTTATGTTGCGCGGCGCGGGCACAGGGAAAAGCAAATTCATCCGCGGCCTTCTTCTCGATCCCATAGACAGTGAAGAACATAACTGGAAATTAGCCCGTAAGTATGAAGTGATCACTAAAAACGAAACACTACACGAAGAGCATAGAGTAGATGACGCGGATCTGGTCATCGTGGCGTATGGAACAGCTGCCCGTATTGCCAAGGGCGCCATTAAGAGATTACGTGACCACGGCATGAAAGTCGGCCTATTCCGTCCGATCACCCTCTGGCCTTTCCCGGAATTGAAATTGCGGGCCTTGTCGGCCAAAGTTAAGGATTATCTGGTTTTTGAAATGAGCACCGGCCAGATGCTGGAAGACGTTCGTCTGGCGTTGCAGGGTTATGCCAATATTGAATTTCATGGACGTCCGGGGGGCGCAGTGCCGACACCAGCGGAACTGGCCAATGTCGTCGCCAAGATTTACGACAGAAAAGATTGATCAGATATCGATCAGATTTAAGGATCAGAAATACATGGCAAAGATAGTTTTTAAACATCCCCAGAGCTTAAAAGAAAATATTTATCACTATTGTCCAGGCTGTGGTCACAGTATTGTTCATCGGCTTGTCGCCGAAGTGATTGACGAAATGGGCATTCGAGGCATTACGATTGGCGTCCCCCCCGCGGGATGCGCCGTTCTGGCCTATAATTACTTTGATGTGGATATGATTGAAGCGCCCCATGGGCGCGGCCCGGCCATGGCATCAGCCATAAAACGCTGCCTTCCCGACCGCGTCGTTTTTTCCTATCAGGGAGATGGAGACCTCGCTGCCATCGGTATCGCCGAGAGCCTTCACGCCGCCAATCGCGGTGAAAATATTACCGTTATTTTTATTAATAACGCCGTCTATGGCATGACCGGCGGGCAGATGGCTCCTACAACCCTGCTCAATCAAAGAACAACGACCAGTCCGGCCGGCCGCAAAAAAGAATTGGATGGTCATCCGGTTAAAGTCAGCGAAATCTTTTCTCAGCTGGGAGGAACAACTTATATCGAAAGATGTTCGGTAAGTTCCCCGGCAGGTGTTAACAAAACCAAAAAAGCCATCAGAAAAGCCTTTCAGTGCCAAATCGACGGTCTGGGTTTTTCGATGGTAGAGATTCTGTCTTTATGCCCGACCAACTGGAAGATGTCATCTATTGATTCATGTAAATGGATTGATGATGTTCTGAGCAAAGAATTTCCCCCCGGTATCTATAAAGACAACATCGCCGAGGCAAAGAACACCGCGGAGGCAGCGCCATGATCGTGAAGACCATTTTTTCCGGCTTCGGCGGCCAGGGCGTTTTAATGATGGGCATCAGCCTGGCGAACAGCGCGATGAGCAAAGGCTATCATGTCACGTATCTTCCCGCCTATGGCGCGGAAATGAGAGGAGGCACAGCCAACTGCACTGTCGCGGTAGGCGATGAGGAGATTGCGTCTCCTGTTGCCTCGGAACCAGACTATCTGATTGTGATGAATTTGCCTTCCCTTTTTACATTTCAGAATAAAGTAAGCGCCGGTGGAAGTATTTTCATTAATTCCTCCATTATTGACGCGCGTCCCAACCGTCAGGATGTAAAAACCATCTGTGTCCCCTGCGCCGACATGGCTCAAGAGCTAGGCAACAATCGAGTCGCCAATATCATTATGATGGGCGCCTTTATTAAGAAATCGAATGTTGTTTCACCCGACATTTATCTCAAAAACCTGGAAACGATTATGGGCAGCCGGAAAAAAACTCTGGCCGAAATTAACCGCAAAGCATTCGCCGCCGGATTCGATTACATCAAGGATTAAGAAGGATATTTTATGGCCGTCAAACAAATTTCCATTCTATTAGGCAATGTTCCCGGTTCTTTTGCCAAACTTACCCATATTCTTGATGCCGAGGATATCGGCACGATAGCTGTATCAGCCGCCAGCATCGAACATGACAGCAGGGTTCGCCTTGTCGTGAATGATCCTGACCGCGCGGCAGCGCTTTTAAGCAGTTTCAATTTCAACTTTGAAGTAACTCCGGTGCTGGCCGCCGAAGTCCCCCTCCATGCAGGCGGCATCAATGCCCTCTTAAAACCGCTGGCCAAGGCAGAGATCAATATTCTTTATCTCTATACAACCATCAACCGTATCGGAAAAGAAACCATCGTTATTATCGGCGTCGACAAACTTGAAGAAGCCAGAGAAATTCTTACTGAAAACTGGATTCATCTAATCGGCGACGAGATTTATTCAATCCCTTAACTAAAAGAATCTATTATGCCGGTATCTGCGGAAAAAGAAAATGCGTTAGCTTTGAGGATGCAGAAACTCGGTGTTTCCGAAAACGATTTTGAGGAGTCGTTCGTCCGTTCTTCCGGACCCGGAGGACAAAAGGTTAATAAAACCTCTTCTTGTGTTCATCTCGTCCACATCCCTACCGGTCTTTCAGTCAAATGCCAGCGGGAAAGATCCCAATCATTAAACCGTCATCTGGCGAGAAGGCTTTTGTTAGACAAAATTGAATTGCAGCAAAAAGGGTTCGTTGCCGAAGAACAAGAAAAGATAGAAAAACTGCGCCGCCAAAAGAGAAAACGCAGTAAACGGGCCAAAGAAAAAATTCTGGTTGCTAAACATCAACAAGCCGAGAAAAAAGAGTCCCGCAGTAAAGTTCTTGTTGAGGAATGATAGTAAAACAAAAGGGAGGGAAAGTCGATGTACGCTCCCCCTCCCGATTTCTATAATAACAATAATGATTAGCCAATATACTTAAGCAGCGGATTGGCGTAAAGCACGATCAGCGCGACAACCAGCGCGTAAATCGCCAGTGATTCAATCATGGCCAGACCGACCATCATGGTGAGAAGAATTTTTCCCTGAGCTTCAGGATTCCGACCAACAGCGTTTGTCGCACCATTTAAACCGGCGCCCATACCATTACCAGTTCCGATTGTTCCAAAAGCAATGGCCAGGCCGGCCGCAATCAGGGAACAACCAATAACAATGGCCTTTGTGTAATCAACAGTTCCTGCAGGAGGCGCTGCTGCCGCTCCCTGAGCTGCCAATACGAAAGGAGCGGAAACAATAACCAACACAATCGCCAAAACAGAATAAATTAAACTCTTTTTCATTTACGTCCTCCTTAATTTTTTTGTCACAGATTTCAAATCCCCAACCATCATAAGCGGTTTTATTTTTAAGCCTCCTTTCTCTGGAAATTTAATGATTTTAGGACTTGTTGATCTCTTTTAAACGATCTACAAAACGATTGTCAAGAAATATTTCCATCAACGCATCGCTTGATTTTATTTTCCAAGAAGGATAAATGATTTTCTATGAATAATTTATCCCTGCAGGAGAAACAAGCCGCCCGTCTCATACAGCGTGATATTCCGCCTGTCAGTAACGCTTTTGCGGATATTGCCGGCGCTTGCGGCCTTTCAGCTCTTCAGGTGATCACCGTATTGCAAAGATTTTCAGAAAAGGGAATCATGCGAAAATTTGGAGCGATCTTGCGTCATCAGAAAGCAGGATACCGCAAAAATGCAATGGTGATGTGGTCCGTGCCACTCGACACAATAGAAAGCGCCGGACGGTTGCTCGCCTCACTGTCATACATTTCTCATTGTTACGAAAGAAAACCGGCTTTTCAAAATAAATATAATCTCTTTACGATGCTGCACGCACAGGATGACGACATCTCGCCACTGGTCAACACCATGTCCCAATTAATCAACAGTAGCGATTTTCTTATTCTGGAAAGCCTGCAAGAATATAAAAAAACATCTCCGGAGTATTTTTAATGACCAAAATAAATGAAGACCAGTTTGCCGCGGCCGGTCAGGTAATCGCCGGCGGCGTGAATTCTCCGGTACGCGCCTGGAAATCGGTCGGCGGCGACCCTATTTTTGTGAATCACGCTAAAGGCAGCAAAATTTATGATGCCACAAACAAAGAATATATTGATTATGTTCTCTCCTGGGGACCGATGATTCTGGGACACGCCCATCCGGAGATCATTGCCGCCATATGCCGGACAGCGCAAAAAGGAACCAGCTTCGGCGCGCCCACCGATGCCGAAACAAACATGGCCCGACTGATCTGCGAAGCGATCCCCTCCATTGAACGAGTCAGGATGACCAGTTCCGGGACTGAAGCCACCATGACAGCGATTCGCCTGTCCCGCGGTTACACCGGCAGAAACATGATCATTAAATTTGACGGTTGTTACCACGGTCATGCAGACTCCCTTTTGATTAAAGCCGGATCAGGGGTTGCAACCCTTGGAATTCCGGGCTCTCCGGGAATTCCCGAAGCGCTGGCTAAACTCACGTTGAGCCTGCCCTATAACGATTTGGACGCCCTCGAAAAAGCCATCGAGCGCTATGCCTCAGACCTGGCAGCAGTCATCGTAGAGCCGATAGCGGGTAATATGGGCGTCGTTCTCCCGGAAAATGGCTTCTTGAAAAAATTGCGGGAGTTGACAGCCCAAAACGGGATTGTGTTGATATTTGATGAAGTGATCACGGGATTCCGCTTTTGTTTCGGGGGCTATCAAAACCTGATCGGCATCAAGCCTGATCTGACCTGTCTGGGTAAAATCATCGGCGGGGGAATGCCGGTGGGAGCTATTGGCGGTAAAAAAGAAATCATGGAGAGACTCGCACCGACAGGTGATGTTTATCAGGCAGGAACACTTTCCGGTAATCCGCTGGCCATGAGCGCCGGAATAGCCACACTCAACATTCTCAAAGAGAAAGCTGATTCTTTCGCAGCATTGACGGATCGGCTAAATGGTCTTTGCGGGGAGGTTGAAAAATTGTTCGCCAAACGGGGCATCGCCATCTGCATCAACAAAATTTTTTCCATGTTCACCATTTTCTTCCAGCAAGGCCCCGTTTACGATCTGAACACCGCTATGAAATCGGACACCAAACTTTACGCCCGCTTCTTTCATGGCATGCTTCAAAACGGCGTTTGGCTGGCGCCGTCCCAGTTTGAAGCGGGGTTCTTATCGTTTGCGCATACAGATGAAGACATGGATAAAACCCTTGCCAATTTGCGAAATACATTGAAAATTCTCTAAGCGGCTCATTGACAAGCGGCAATCAGTACGATAATAAGTGTTGCCGATTTGCATAAAATAACCACAACAATTGAGGAACCTGAGTATGAAAAAAGCATTTCTCACAGGTATTACCGGACAGGATGGATCGTACCTGGCCGAGTTTCTATTAAACAAAGGGTATGAAGTCCATGGTCTGATCCGGCGCTCCAGCACCTTTAACACGGATCGCATCGATCATCTCTACCGTGATTTCCATGACCCGAACGCCAAATTATTTTTGCACTACGGGGATCTGAGTGTTTCCGGTCAGCTCATGGATTTGCTCGCTTCCATTAATCCCGACGAAATTTATCATCTGGGCGCACAGAGCCATGTTCGCGTAAGCTTCGATATGCCCGAATACACCGGTGACATTACCGGATTGGGAACTTTGAGGATTCTGGAATCCATCAGAAAGACCGGCATCAAAACAAAGTTTTATCAGGCCTCCTCCAGCGAAATGTTTGGCGCCGCGCCGCCGCCGCAAAACGAAAAGACTCTATTTCAGCCTCGCAGCCCATATGCTGCGGCCAAAGTATATGCCTATTATATTGTGCAAAACTACCGTGATGCCTACGGCATCTTTGCGACCAATGGTATCCTGTTCAATCACGAATCGCCACGGCGCGGCGAAACGTTCGTCACCCGCAAAATTACCCGCGCGGCAACACAAATCAAACTGGGGCTCAGAGACAAGCTTTACCTGGGCAATCTGGAAGCAAAAAGAGACTGGGGATTTGCCGGGGATTTTGTGGAAGCGATGTGGCTGATGCTCCAGCAGGACAAACCGGATGATTACGCGATTGCCACCGGTGAAACACACTCAGTGCGCGAGTTTGCTGAAAAAGTTTTCAGCAAACTGGGACTGGATTATCATGAACACGTGGCTGTCGATCCCCGTTATTTCCGGCCCACGGAGGTTGATGTTCTACTCGGAGACGCATCCAAAGCAAAAAAAGCCCTAAATTGGCAACCGAAAGTTACGTTTGATCAACTGATCGATATGATGATCGCAGCTGATCTAGAATTGGCCCAAAAAGAAAAAACGCTGGTGGATGCAGGGTTTTCCTGCACCACTTCTGAAAGAATAAGTTAACATCCTATTTTAAAGGATAAATCACTTGCTGAAAAATAAACGTATTACCGTCACGGGTGGCAAAGGATTCCTGGGGCATCACCTGATTAACAGGCTCGCCGATTACGGCTGCCGAAGTATCGATATCGCCGATCTTCCAGAATACAATTTAACTGATCCGGCTGATATTCGTCGCCTGTTTGACACCACAAAGCCGGATGCCGTGATTCATCTTGCCGCAAAAGTCGGGGGTATCGGTTTTAATCAGGAAAAACCGGCCGAACTCTTTTATGATAATCTCATCATGAGCACGCAACTGATTCACGAAGCGTATTTGCATAAAATTGAGAAATTTGTCGCGCTTGGCACAATCTGCGCTTACCCCAAGTTTACACCGGTGCCTTTTAGAGAAGAAGACCTTTGGAACGGCTATCCGGAAGAAACCAATGCCCCTTATGGCCTGGCCAAAAAAATGATGCTGGTGCAATCCCAGGCTTATCGTCAACAATATGGTTTTAATTCCATTTTCCTGCTTCCGGTAAATCTTTATGGTCCCGGCGATAATTTTGATCCCCGTTCATCTCACGTTATTCCCGCATTGATTAAAAAATGTTTTGACGCCATGGATAACCATTTGGGTACTTTGGAAGTATGGGGTACGGGCCAAGCCACACGCGAATTTTTTTACGTGGAAGATGCGGCGGCAGCCATAAGTCTTGCCGCTGATACCTACGAGAAAAGCGACCCGGTTAATATCGGCGCCGGTTTTGAAATTTCCATTAAGGAACTCACCGAACTCATCGCCCGGCTGGCCGGTTTTTCAGGTACAATTATTTGGGACTCATCCAAACCCGATGGCCAGCCTCGCCGTATGCTCGATACATCCAAGGCATTGAAAGAATTTGGATTTAAAGCAACAACAGACTTAACTACCGGACTGAATAAGACAATCGATTGGTACAGGAAGAACCGCTATATTTTAAATAATAAATGAACGACGGTCATGTTTTTAATTGACTTTGTTTTTAGCACATGTTAAGGATCGCACGTCTAAATGGATAGCGAAACCAAAAAATTAAGCATGCAGATGGCTTTTGCCAGTAGTATTGGAATCGCAATGGTTCTGGCGATTTTTGGTTGCCTCCTTTTAGGAAGTTATTTGGATCGGCAATTTGATTCCGGCCATGTGTTTACGATAGTTTTTTTATTAATAGGTATCTCTGCCGGGTTTCGTAATATATATGTTTTGATTAAAAAAAATTTTAAAGATGAAGAACAAATTATAAAGAGCTTAAAAAGTGAACCTCATCGCCAAAGACCCGCTCCAAAAAAGACTTGAAATTGCCAACTGGATCATTCTGGCAATTCTTTTTATCCCTTCCTTATTTTTTGCACCGACAAAATTTTATTTAGGCGTTCTCCTGGGCGGTTTTATCAGCATCCTCAATTTTTATGGCATGGAACTCGGTTTAAACAGTCTTTTCAGAAATCCGTCCGGCAATGTCAAACGACCGACCATGATCAAATATTACATTCGCCTGGCGTTGACCGCCGTGGTTTTATATCTACTGATTGCCGCCGATACGGTTCATGTCATCGGCTTAATCATTGGACTTTCCGTGGTAGTCATCAGCATTATTTGCACTGTGATCACCGCCTTGGCAAAAAAAAACTTTATTGAGGAGGTTAGATAGAAACAAATGACACCCCTAATATTCTTCCATACGACTTGGCTGAAAGATGTGGGCATTAACATGACTATTGTGTTCAACACTTGCTTTGTCGTTCTTCTGCTGGCGGTAGTTTCATTTCTGGCAACCCGAAATCTGCAAGTTTATCCGGGCCGGCTGCAAAACGTTATGGAAGTCATCGTGGATGGCCTTCATTCACTGCTGATCGACACGATGGGAAATAACGGAAAAAAGTTTTTCCCCCTGATTGCCACCTTGGGTCTTTTTATTCTGACGTCGAACCTGATTGGCATCATCCCCGGATTTGAATCACCAACGGCCAATATCAATACGAATGCGGCGATGGCGCTTGTTGTGTTCTTTTCCACGCATGTCGTCGGAATCGCAACCCACGGCTTCAAGTATGTCAAGCAATTCTTAGGTCCAGTCTGGTGGCTGATCCCTTTGATGCTGCCTATCGAACTCATCAGTCATCTGGCACGGCCCTTATCTCTGACTCTCCGGCTATTTGGAAATATCGCTGGTGAAGATATTGTTCTGCTGGTTGTCCTGCTGTTGGTTCCGCTGATTGTTCCGTTGCCCATTTTGATTTTAATGATTTTTACCTCGATCGTCCAGACACTGGTTTTCATGCTTCTGGCCATGATGTTTATCAGCGGCGCGATGGAGCAAGCTCATTAACACTGAGATGGATTGGGCTTGGATAAAGATATGATCCCGACCGGCAACTCCATGATATTTAAACAACAAAAAGCAGCTGACGGCAACCGCCATCAGCTGCTTTTTTCTTTGCCTGAAGTAGTCTAATCACTTGTCTTATGAAGAATTTTTAAAATTATCTTATCTGATGCTTGACGATAAGGCTCAATAGTAATAGTTATTATTCCAATTACTATTTTAAGGGAGTTTTTATGCACAGTCTGGGAATTAATATTGGCTCCTCGAATGTTAAGGTGGCCATGCTGGAAGACAATAAAATTATCTGGAGTGCCGTAGAACTGCATGAAGGCAATTTTCTCGACACACTCAAAAAAATCCTTTCTGCCCGCAAGTTGCCAACAAACATCCGAACACTGGCCACTGGCACCGAAGGGCGGCATCTCTTAAATATCAACAGTGTCATTGAACCGCTTTGCCTTGAGGAAGCTCTGCAAAAGCTCAATTATCAGATTGACGCGCTGGTTTCTCTGGGTGGCGAAGATCTGGCTGTCTATACCATTGATAAAGACAATAAAATTGTCACCAGTTTTTCAGGCAACAAGTGCGCTTCAGGCACCGGCGAATTTTTCAAGCAGCAACTGGCGCGGATGAACATGAAACTCAGTGATATTAACAGTATCCATAAAGACTGCCGCGTGTTGAAACTTTCTTCCCGCTGTTCGGTTTTCATGAAGAGCGATTGCACGCATCGGCTGAATAAAGGCGAAGCCAAAACGGGTGATATTGTATTGTCCCTAAGCGACGTCATGGCCATCAAGGTGATTGACTTTCTGAAAAGAGCCAGAATCGACAAGGGAAAAGTGCTTCTCGTCGGCGGAGTAACACAGAATCAATACATTCTGCGCTTCATACGCGAGCGCATGCCTCAAATCGAATTCATCGTCCCCGAACAGGCGCCCTATTTTGAGGCGTACGGTGCGGCTCTCATGGCCGGAACATCCGGCAGCAGTTTACCGCCCATCAGTTCGTTATTTAAAAGCAGCCACATCCAATATAAAAGATTTAAAAGCCTGCAAACCGCTCAGGGCAGAGTCACCTACCTGCCTTCGCAAAAAGGCAAAGTCGTCGCAGACCGTGAATATATTCTCGGCGTCGACGGCGGATCTACAACAACAAAAGCCTGTCTGATTGATATGGAAACCAACGAAGTCACTGCTTCTTTTTACGGCCGCACACATGGCGATCCGATCAGCGCGCTCAAAAACTGTCTCGTCGAAATGAAAAAGCAAATCCGGGAAGATATCGGCGACGGGAATATAAGCATTACACTGGCTTCCACAACCGGATCATCACGAGAAATTCTAGGCGTCTTTCTGGAAACACCCGCCGTGTATAACGAAATCATTGCGCACGCCGTCGGCACTTCATTCTACCAGGACAATATCGACACCATCTTTGAAATCGGCGGCCAGGACGCCAAGTATGTTTCATTAAAAAATAAAGTCCCGATCGATTACGCCATGAACGAGGCATGTTCCGCAGGAACCGGATCATTCCTGGAAGAATCGGCGCAGGGCGATCTAAATATTTCCGAAGCCGCCGAGATCGGTGATATTGCGCTTCAGGCCGAAGCACCTCTGAAGTTCGGCGAGCACTGTTCCGCCTTCATCAATTCGGACATTCGCAACGCCATACAACAAGGGGCGTCGCGCGAAGATATTACCGCCGGCATAGTCACATCCATTGTCTCCAACTATCTCAATCGCGTCGTGGGCAACCGGACCATTGGCAAAAATATTGTCCTCCAAGGCGGCGTCGCCAAAAACAAGGCCGTCCCGCTGGCTTTCGCGATGCTCCTGGACAAAGACATTCTGGTGCCGCCCGATCCCGAACTGATGGGCTGTTTCGGCGTAGGCATTCTAGCCAAACAAAAATTAACGGAAGGTTTTTTAACCAAGACCGCCTATGACCTTGATCAAATTCTGACAACAAACATTGTCTATGAAAAGGAATTTCAGTGTAAAGCCTGCGACAATTTCTGTCCGATCCGCATTCTCAATGTCAACGGCCACAAATACATGTTCGGCGGCCGTTGTAATAAATACGCCAATATCCGGAAGAAAAAAGTTTTCAACGAGGAAGACGTGATCGACTATATTGAAAAGCGTAACGATATTCTATTTAAAGAATGCGCACCAAACCCGGAGGAGCTGGTTAAAAAGAAGCAATATGTGGTCGGCATTCCCCGCTGTTTTTCCATCTATACGCTCTGGCCGCTTTATTCCTGGTTTTTCCATACACTGGGCATAGAAACGTTTGTCTCCGAGGAGATTTCGCATGAAGGAACGGCGCGTGTTGAAAGCAGTTACTGTTTCCCAGCGGAGATCGCGCACGGCGCCGTCCAGGATATCTTTAACCGCAAGATCGATTATATATTTCTGCCGCATTGCCGCGACATGGAAAGCTACGAAAAAAACGCGCCGGCAACTTTCTGCCCGATCACGCAGAGCCTGCCTTACTACATCAAGAAAGCCTTTCCTGAAATTCCGGAAGAAAAATATTTAGCACCGGTTGTCAGTTTCATGTACGGAATACAAAAGGCCACCGAGCCTTTCATCGCCATGGCCGCAACACTCGGCATAAGCGAAAGTGAAGCGAAAAATGCCTTTGACGTTGCTTACGAAAAACAAATGGCATGCTTTACTAAATTTGCCGATTTGGGTAAACGGGCGCTCGATGAGGCGCGTCAGGCCAAACGCGCGGTGATCGCGGTTCTGGGACACCCCTATAATTCTTTTACCACCGATGCCAACATGGGCATCCCCCGGAAATACACATCTCGCGGATATTCGGTTATCCCGTTCGACATTCTTCCATTTGAAGACCAGGCCATCTATCCCAATATGTACTGGTATTACGGCCAGCAGGACATGAAAGCCAGCACGCTTTTGAAAAATGAAGACAATATCTTCATTACGTATATTTCCAATTTTTCCTGCGCGCCTGACTCTTTCATCCTGCATTATCTGAAGTGGATCATGGGCGTCAAACCCTTTTTGATTCTGGAGTTGGATTCACACACAGCCGACGCCGGCGTGGATACACGCATTGAAGCGTTTCTGGATATTATCGAAGGTTACCGTTCCAAGCTTACCGATATCCGTGAGGAACGATACGACAATGGTTTGCGCTTCATCAACAATCCGGGCGAAGCAATTCACATCAAAAATGATATCACCGGCGAAAAGATACCGATTAAAAACAATCCGCGCATTAAGCTGCTCTTATCCAACATGGGCAGGCTCTCTGCTGAGTTGATCGGCGCTACGATTCGTGGCCTGGGCATCAACGCGGAAACCATGCCGGTTCCGGATATTTATACACTACAAATGGCTCGCAATCATGCCTCCGGTAAAGAGTGCCTGCCGTCGCTTCTTGTATTAGGCAGCGCGCTTAAGTATTTATCTTCCGAGAAATACCGCAAGGATGAAATATATATCCTGTTTGTGCCCACAACCACCGGACCGTGCCGAACCGGTCAGTATTTTGTTTTCTATGAAAACCTGTTCAAGGATTTACGTCTGGAAAACGTGTTGGTCTTTACGATGGATGCGGATAATTCCTACAACGAACTGGGAACGGAATTTTCCAAATATGCCTGGTGGGCCGCCATTATCGGCGATTATATGAAAGATGTGGAAACATCCCTGAGAACCTGCGCGGATGATCCGGCCGAAGCAATGGCTCTTTATGATCAGATCTGGCAGAAAATGATCAGCGTGGCCGAGCGCGATATCACGAAAGTCCTTCCCGTACTGAAAGAGATTGCCGATACCATATCCCGTATTCCACTGGCCCGAAAAATGGAGGACTGCCCGAAAGTGCTGATCGTCGGAGAGATTTACGTCCGGCGCGATGATTTCGCCGTCGATGAATTGATTCAACAGCTCAGCCGCCACGGCATCATCGGGAAAATATCCAATGTCGCTGAATGGCTTTACTATTGTGACTTCGTGAGACATTATGAGCTCAAAAAGAAGCTGGGCCTGGTGCCCTGGTACCGGCGCGTATTCGCCAGTGAATTTCAGGATATCATCCACTGGAAAATCGAACATGCCTACAAACATCACGTGGAAAAAAATGTCCGCAACACGCTCGGTGTCACCGGCCTGGTGCCGCGCACACCGCATGACATGCAGGAGATCATGAAAAACACAGAAAAGCATTTCGTCAGCCACGAGCTTCATTCGGAAATCAGTATCTCCAGCGGAGTTGCCGCGACCGCCATGATGGACGGTTACTCGGGCATCGTCAACATCTCACCGTTTGCCTGTCTGATCGGGCGCGTCATCGAGGGATTATACACGCCCTGGGCCAGAGAAAGAAAATATCCAACCATATCGATTGAAATCGACGGCAACCTGCTGCCGCCCAATGTGCTCAGTAAACTCGAAATTTTCATGCTCAACGTCAAGAGATTTCGAGGCAAAGGGGATATTTCCACCATGGTGGAGCGAGAAGGCGCAAAGGCTGTTGCCATTGATAGAAAAATCATCCGGTAAATCGAATAAAAAAAGCGGACGAAACGCCCGCTTTTTTACTTCAGAAGATAACAAGCCTGTTTACGCCTTCTTGGGTGGTTTGAGTAGCGCAAAAGCCATCACTAATCCAACAACCGAGAGTACCGCTGTCGGATAGAAAGCGACTGTGTATGTTCCAAATACATCCTTGGCCTGTCCGGAGATAATGCCGCCGACGATGGCGCCCAAACCGTAAGCGAAAAAGACAACGCCATAATTGCGTGCATAGTTTTTCATTCCAAAATATGTTCCCGTTGCCGTCGGAGCAATGGCCAGCCATCCGCCCAGACACATCCAGAACCCAATGAAGCTGATCGTGTAAAGCAGGGTATCCCCTTCTTTGGCTATAATCATAATGATGGATACTAAAAGAATAACGCACAGATTCAACAATGTGGCATTGCGGGGGTTGAGCTTGTCCGTCAGAAATCCGAATAGCGGACGGCCGGCGGCGTTAAAAATCGCGAATACACCAACCAGCGTGGCAGCCGTTTCTCCTGAAATTTTGATAATTTCATTTCCGACCGGCTTGGAAATACCAATCGCCATCAATCCGGCAATTGATCCGATAAGAAAACAAAAAAACAATCCCCAGTACGTTCCGGTTTTCACCATTTCACTGGGGGTAAAATCATCGGCAACCACTGTTCCGGCAGCTGGTTTCCAGCCGGCGGGAACCCAACCGGCAGCTGGGAATTTGAAAGGGAAACTCAAAACAACAAGAATAATTCCGAATGTGATGCCAAAATACATGAAAGTCGTTGACAATCCCACAGACGGCAACATGATACTGGCAACCTTGCCCGTGATCAGCGCCGACCCGCCAAAACCCGCCAGCATTAATCCGACGGCCAGACCTTTTTTATCCGGAAACCATTTTGCACCCGTCGCCACGGGACATCCGTAAACAAGACCGACACCCGATCCGGCAATCACACCATAAGTGAATGTCAGCATCCAGATATTCGAAGCAAAACTCGACAGAAACCAGCCCAACCCGACAATAACGCTGCCCGTCAAGCACAGCGTACGGGGCCCCAGCTTCTCCATGAGACGACCACCGAAAAACATTGTAACGGCAAAAAAAGCCAGGAAAACCATAAATGGGAAATTAGCATGAAATGCTGAAACCCCGGGAAAAGCATCTCTGACAGGTTTTAGGAAGATGCTGTATGCATAAACAGCTCCCAGACAAACATTCATGACTAACCCTAAAATAACAAACAACCATCGCCCGCTCTCCGCAGGCATACCAAACAACTTAACATCCTTCCCCATGAAAGACCCCCTCATAAAATTAGTAAATATCGCGATGTTGCGTTTTTATAGCTTTATATTTCAAGAGTCAATAAAAATGTATAAGACAGTCTGAATTTTCCTCATAAACTATTTGCTTTTTTCTGGTAAATGAAGTGAGAAAGTCATGATCAAGAAGAAGGAGTGTAGTAAATTGACCGACATGAAAACCAATGTCACAGGCATCATCCTCGCGGGCGGTAAAAACACCCGCATGGGAACAAACAAGGCGTTTCTGGCAATAGATGGAAGCCGACTGATTGATAAAACAATCAATATTTATCGGGAGATATTTCCCGAAATAATTATCGTCACAAACGATCCTCTTGCCTATATTGAATTTGCTGACGTCACTATTGTGACGGATATCTATAAAGGCAAAGGGCCATTGGGGGGCATCTACACTGGCCTATTTTATTCGAAAAACAACCACGCCTTTGTCAGCCCCTGCGATATGCCGCACCTGAACAAAGATTTCATTGAGCACATGACTGCACAAACGGCCAAATATGAGGTGATCGTCCCCAAACTTTCCGAAGGGTATCAGCCCCTGCACGCGATCTATTCGCGCAACTGCCTGCCCTCCATCAAACGACTGCTTCTGTTGGACAAACTCAAGATCACCGGATTTTATCGTGACATGCGGGTATTGACGATTTCCGAAAAACAAATTGAACCGTTCAATCCGGACGGCCGTCTTTTCCAAAATATTAATACGCCGGAGGATGTGGAAACGGTTAATAGACTGAAGACTGAAGACTGAAGACTGAAGGCTGAAAGCTAACAGGAAATGGATTATTAGGTTGTAGTGCGTGTTGGCATATTTCATACTTTCCCCATTTACAAAACAAGGCAGGGCCCTGTTAAGGGCGCTGCCTTGTAAAATAAATCTTCGGTCTTCAACCTTCAGCCTTTTTTCACCGGTATCGGCTGGACCCATTTTTTATTGTCGCCGTCATAATACCATTTATCAGGAAAGCCGCGGCGGCGGATAAAGGTGGGGTCATCGGCCCAGCGCAGCAGGTCTTTATAGGCGTCATGGATTTTACGGAAGGTGGCAGCCTTGCCGCCTACATCCGGGTGATGAATTTTCACCTGCCGCCGATAGGCGTTCTTGATGATCCTGCCCAACTCGCGGGAGCTCAGGTCTGCTTTGGCTAAATCCAGTAAGATTAAATTTTCCGGTTTGACAGTTGGAACCCTGATTAATCGAGGGCGCGTAAGCCCTTCCGTAATGGCCAGGCGTTCGGCCAATTCCAAAACACGCCGGGAAGCCAGATAATTTTTGGCTGTCCTCTTCTCTTCTTCCCACCAGGCATTGCCCAACCGATTGGTCATCCTGCCGAAATCTTCCGCCGGGTTAATGCCATCCGAGCGAAATGCTTCATAGCGAAATATCTCGCGGATACCATGAGGAACCACATCAAGAATAATCTGCGTATCCGTAAAATAAAATGTCGCGTAGCGCGTATTTAATGCCTGCAATAAACCGCTCCGCGTCGTGAGCTTCTGGCGCAGGTGTTGCCGGCATTTCACAGAACAATAGCGCCGCTTCCCGATGTTTTCTGCCGTACCGCAGGAAAGGCAGGCATGCTGCCTTTGATCTTTTTGGGAAGATTTGCTTTTGATTAACATAGTAAAATGAAAAACAGCCGGTTCCTCTGTCGAACCGGCTGTTTTTTCCATCCTATAAAATAACTATTTTGCCGCTGCCAGATACCCCTTCGCTAGCGCTTTATTCACGTGCAGCACGCCTTTATTCATGTCTTTGAGCGGATAGTCGGCAGTGATCGAAGGAAGAGCATCCGCCTCAGCTTGCGTTTTGATGACCGAACCCACCGGTACATAGCGGCCATCGGCC
>CAIVDK010000295.1 GCA_903904655.1 uncultured delta proteobacterium
GGCCCCGATCCGGGCCTTTTCGTCGTCGGCCTTGTATTTTGAACTTTTGAGATAAACACGAGGCGCCCGGGGAACGTCCTTGACCGTTTCCCATAGTTGCCACAATTCATAATACAGCCAGGAGCCCAGGGTATGGCGTCCAGGGGTCGGCTCGGCGCTATAGTGGAGAGCAAATCCCGGATCAAACCGGCTGTCGTGCATGGCCGGCTCCTGCCCTCCCGCGTGGACCGCACAGTTTTCCGCGCCCTTTCCCAGTTTTCGGGCCGCCACCTTGGTCCCATCGGCCAAAATGTCCCCAATGCCTTCGCGGGCAATCATTTTTTCGATGAGATAAATGACGGCTCTGGGATTACCCCACGAAAGATCCATGCCGCCCGCATCTTCTTTGGATATGATGCCCTTTTCGTAACACTCCATGGCAAAGGCGACGGTGGCGCCGGCGGAGATCGTGTCCATCCCGGCGCGATTCAACATCTCGTTGAGCGTAAAAATAGCGTCGGCATTTTCGTTCATGCACAGACCGCCTAGGGCCAGGATCGTCTCGTATTCCGGCTTGTGCGTCTCTCCCTTTCCCCCGGGGAGGGTGCAGATGCCGCCGCATCCCAGAGGGCAGGAATAACAGTGATATTTCACTTTTTCGCGGGCGATGAAGTTGTCCGGATTGACCGTCCGGGATCGCGCCTCCGGGAAATCCTCATTGCTGCCGCCCCAGTTCTTGATCGGGGAGTCACCTGATTCGATAGACATCTGATTCATGGCGCTGGTTCCCCATTTCCGATAGATGCCCATAACGGCCTTGCCGTCCGTCAGCATGCCAAAGGGGAGCTTCCTCAGCATAACACCGGCCAAACGAGTCATTTTCCCGGGTATGGGAACGGGAGGAGGAATATTTTTGTGACATTTTTTAGTGAAGGCTTTGATCGTTTCCATGTCTTTAACGGGAATTCGCTTCTTCCCGTTCAGGACAACGGCCTTAAGTTTTTTTGAGCCCATGACCGCGCCGAGCCCCGAGCGGGCCGCCAACCGGCCGCGATCGGTGCATATCCCCGAGATGAGCGAAAGCTTCTCCCCCGCCGGCCCGATCATGGCCATGCGGGCGGTTGAAGCGGTTTCAGCAAGAAGCGCCTCTTCCGTTTCCACAATGTCCTTTCCCCAAACGTGAGAGGCATCACGCAGCACCGCCGTCTTGCCGTCCACATAGAGATAGACAGGCGTCTTGCTGATTCCCCGGAATAAAATGCCGTCATAGCCGCAGCGTTTAATCGCCGGAGAAAAATACCCCCCGCAATTGGCATCGCCCCATGTGCCCGTCAGAGGTGACTTGCCCGCCGCCATCCATCTGCCCGTAAACAGGCTGCCCGTTCCCGTCAGGAGGCCAGACATCAAGGCCAGCACATTATCCGGTCCCAGTGGATCAGCGCCGGCAGGAATCATCTTGTAGAGCAGATAAGTCGCCAGGCCTGTTCCCGACAGGTAGCGCTCGTATATCTCGTCGGGTATCACCTCTTCCTTGATCTCACCTGAACCGAGATCGACCAGCAGGATTTTTCCCATATAACCGTAAGCCATTGATAAATTTCCTTTCCGCTTTTTCAGCAGTGAAAATGATCTGTTTTATAATTCTGACCGGTGATGCTTTAGACTTCAATCCCATAACCCCTGAAAATACGCTCACAATGATGAATTTTCTCCGCCGGCAACCATTGTTTCATCGATTGATTGATGCCGGATGAATCGTAACCTAACTTGACGCTTTTCTCCGGCCAGAGCGGGTTATAGGCCAGGAGTCCGGCCTTGGTAATCTGCAGGGATCGGAGAAAAAACGCGATGGCCCGAAGATTGTCATCCGTATCAGTCAAACCCGGGACAAGGGGAATACGCGGCAAAAAGTCTTTGCCATCCTTGCGGGCAAGGGTGAGCAGATGGGTGAAATTGGCAAGGATGACCGCGTTTCCGACGCCGCAGAAACGCTTGTGCAAGGCTTCGTCAAAGAACTTGAGATCATAGTAAATGGCATCGAGATGAGGGTAGACAAGATCCGTAAATCGATCTCGATCAAACAGCCCGCACGTTTCCAGAAGACAATGAATGCCATGGGTTTTCAGGGTCTGAAGGAGTTCGGAGAGAAAGTCCATGGCCAGCGTCGGTTCGCCGCCGGAGCAGGTCACACCACCGCCCGAGGTGGTAAAGAATGGCTTATCTTTGAGAACTAGATCAACAACAGCCGCCTGGGTCATTTCCCGCCCTACCCTTTCCAGAGCGCGAGACGGGCATGCCTCGACACACAAGAAGCATAAATCACATTTCCGCCGGTCGATAAACACACTGCTATTCCTGGAGAGGGCTTGCTTTGGACAGACTTCAATACAGGCGTCGCAGGCAACGCATTCACCCTGATCGAAGGAAAGGGCCGGGTCGGGCCGTATTCCCTCGGGATTGTGA
>CAIVDK010000296.1 GCA_903904655.1 uncultured delta proteobacterium
GGTGCCCCCGACAAGAAACATAACTCCCGAGGCTAAACTGCGCTGCGCAACAGGAACTGTATCGGGAAGAAGCGCAAAATAGGGGCCGATGGCAAAGAAGAATCCGGCATATGCAAGAACGATTACTGGCAGCGCCACAAGTAGGGAATCGATCCGCATCAAGAGCAAGACCATGATACATACCAAACACCATCCCGCGATGATCAGCGGCCGCCTGCGGCCAAGCGGCGTGTTAATCCTGTCGGATACCCAACCGGAAAGCACGGGGAAAAACAGGCCGGTGATGCCGGTTGTCGATATAATAATTCCTGTTACTACATTAGAGCCGGTAAGCTCCTTCAGGTAGAGCGGTAGTGTCGCCCAGGTAAATCCCCAGAACGTTTGGACCGCAAAAAGCCCCATGGCAAAACCAACAAGTTTCAAAAGTGGAACAGGCGAAGAACCCTTATTATCTGACATGACAACCTTTCTATTTCATATCCCTAAATCTGGCTTCGATGGCGCTGATATCGTCGATGCGGATCAAAGCATCATAATAATCTCTGCCGGAAAGTTTTTCCACATGAACAAAGTGATCGCCTGCGGCTTTAACATATCCCTGAAAGGTTTTTCCCGAACGAAGATGAATCAACACGTCCTTGCCTACATAGGCCTTCAGATTATCTTTAATAGAGCTGGAAACATCAAACTTTGCGTCTTGCACGGTCACAGCCGATCTTGGCTGGGCTATCGCCGGGGAAATAATAAAACCCGCAGCAAATAAAAACATTATCAATACAGCCCCTGATAAGATCTTGTTTTCTCTTTTCATATACATCTCCTTTCTGTTTTATGGTTTTCAATTTTTAAGGATACCCGAAACAGCATCCCCTTACTTTTTTCCGGAGGGCTTCCTCTTTTTATTCTTCAGCCATGCCTCATTGTCTTCGATCAGCGCCTGAACGTTGGTATCGGTATTCTTTTTGGCAATGTCCATGGTGCGTGCGTAATCCTTTTTGCCAAGCTTGATAACTTCTATTTCTTTATTGAGAAACTGCTGGATTTCAGATAGGAGCTCTTTTTCATCTTCACTGCAAAAAGAAAGCGCAATGCCCTTGTTGACACCTCTTCCCGTTCTGCCCACCCGGTGGACATAGTTTTCCGCCTTTTCGGGTAGATCATAGTTGATGACATAGTTCACATCCGGAATATCGATGCCGCGCGCGCTGACGTCTGTGGCAATAAGTATTTGACACTCACCCTCTTTGAACTTCCTCATCGCCTCAGATCTCTCACCCTGATCCTTCTCGCCATGAATCGTGATTGATGGGATTGAGACGCGCTCCATGGCTTTTGCCACCCGCTCGGCACGTACTCTTGTTCTCACAAAGATGATGATTTTGCTTGCGGGATTTTCTTTGATGAAGCTCTCCAAAAAAAAGCGCTTATCATCCATCTCTACAAACATTACGGCGTGAGAGACATTGGCGGATACCGGATCATCAGGGGATATTTGAATGCGGATGGCCGTGCTTTTAACCTGGGAGAAAGCCAGTTTTTTAATTTCCGGATTGATGGTTGCCGAGAAAAATAGTGTCTGATGCTTTCTGACGAGCATTTTTTTTACATACTGAATGTCTTTGATGAAACCCAGATCCAGCATGTGGTCAGCTTCATCGAGTACCAGCGTATCCACGCGTTCCAAACTGATGTATCCTTGATGGATAAGATCAAACATTCGACCCGGGGTGGTAATCAGAATATCGATGCCTTCCTGCAGTTTCTTGAGCTGCGCATCCTGCTCGACTCCGCCAATCAGGGCAAACGTCTTCACCTTGGTATGTTTGGCGATGCTGGTGAAGACCTCACCTATCTGCGTGGCCAGTTCTCGTGTCGGCGCCATGACCAGGCCTTTGATGCCGATATCGCGTTTGCTGCTTTTTTCCCGGTGGATTTTATCGATCAGTGGAATGGCGAAAGCCGCCGTTTTTCCCGTGCCTGTCTGGGCGATAGCCAGAACATCTTCTCCTTTGAGGATTGACGGAATGGATTTGAATTGGATATCCGTCGGCCTCTTAAAACCGAGCTTTGCCA
>CAIVDK010000297.1 GCA_903904655.1 uncultured delta proteobacterium
TAATATAACGAAGGAGAGAATAAAATGGCCAAGATGCAGTACACTAAAGATGGTGGAGTAGCCCGGATTACCTTTGATGACGGGAAGATGAACCTTATGAACTGGGATTTTTTCAGGGAGCTCAACGACGCTCTGGATCGAACCATTGCCGACGAGGCCGGAGCCCTGATCTTTACATGCCGGCCGGGTGTTTTTTCCGCCGGTCTTGACCTGAAGCTGCTGCCGACCCTGGGCTTCCCGGATGGAATGATATTTCAGAGGACATTCGCGGAAACGATGCTGAGGGTCTATCAGTTTCCCGTGCCGACGATCGCCGCCTATGCCGGGCATGCCATTGCGGGCGGTGCCATTATTTCCTATGCCTGTGACCGTTTCATGATCGCCGATGGACCCTACAGAATTCAGATCAATGAAATTGCGAACAAGATGCTGGTCCCGGGCTGGCTTTCCCTGATCTGTCGTTCGTCCATTCCCCATCGTTACTGGAAAGAGGCGTTGCTCCATGCCCGGGTCTATTCCCCCCGCGAGGCCTTCGAGAAGGGGCTTGTCGATGACCTTATTGAAGAGGGTGGTGATATCATGGCGGCCGCAAATGCCTACGCGGCTGAGCTTCTGAAGCTATCCGTCCCCGCCTATGCGGCTTCGAAGAAGATCATGCGCCGGGAGGAATCGGAACATGTATTGAATATCATGGAGAAAGATATCATGGACTGGGTTGTGAATTACATGGGGAAAATAAAATAGCGACCTCAGCCATCAAGGCAAGTTCCCTGTTCTCTTGAGGAATTGAGTGAGCAGTATTGAAGTTATCCAAATAAAAAAAGTTGTACTTTGTTTCAAAATAAAAAAAAGGAGATGTTTTATGATTAAATCAAGACTTTGTGATCTGGTTGGAATCAAGTATCCAATCATCCAGGCGGGCATGGGACCTTTCAGCAATAACAACCTGTGTGTGGCCACGGCCAACGCCGGCGTCCTGGGCCTGCTGTCCATGAGCGGGCTGTGCGGCAGGGAAATCCAGCCCTATGTCTATAATGCATGGGTCAAAACCGCTGACGGCTCCCCCGATGATGATATGGCCACGGCCGTGGAGAAGGTTCTGTTACGCACCTATAACAAGACGAAGGACAAGGGCGGCGTTTTCGGCATCAACGTCATGGTGTCGGCGGAAATGAAAAAAGAAGCCGACATCATCATCAACAAGGCTATTGAGGTTCGGGAAAAACATCCCGAAATGAAGAAGAACTTCAAGGTGATCTTTACCTCCGCCGGCGACCCGGTTGGATGGCATGACAAGATCAAGGGTGCCGGTTTCATCTGGATGCATGTGGTCCCGTCCGTCAAGGGCGCCCTGCGCTGCAAGAAGGCCGGCGTGGACGTCATCGTCGCCTCCGGCCATGAAGGCGGTTTCCACACCTCCTGGGAACCGGTTCACTCCATGATCCTTCTGCCCGCTGTGGTGGAAGCCGTGTCGGATGAAAAAACACTCGTGTGCGGCGCCGGTGGATACTGCGATGGAAAGACCCTCGCTGCCGCCCTAGTCCTAGGCGGCGACGGCGCCCAGATGGGCACCCGTTTCATCGCCACGCAGGAGAGTGATTTCAACCAGCTGTGGAAAGATAGCATCGTCGCCGCCGGTGACCGGGGCACTCTGGTGGCCCGCGGCTTTGTCGGACCGGCCCGCTGGCTGAAGAACCCCGTCAGCGAAGAGCACGCCAGGAATACCCTGAAGAAGTCGCCCGGCGTCTACCTGGGAGAGCCCGATGACATGTCCACCATCGATTTCTCCCTGATCCAGTATGAGCTTGATGCCCTCGAGGCGACGTTCAACAGCAACAAGGACAAGGCCCTCATGGCCGGTGGCGAAGCGGCCCAGCGCATCAACGACATCCCCACGGTCAATGATCTGGTGCAGGAGATTGCAAAGGAAACGGAAGACATCCTGAAAGGTGTCCAGAAAAAATTCCTCGCCTAAATCTTCGGATCGAAATCATGCCGTGCAAAGCCGAGGGTGCAACCCTCGGCTTTGCACGCAACACAAACATATATCAAAACAGGGGAAAATATTAAGCATGGGTAATTTAATTGTAAACACACGTGATCAACAGTTCGTTCTCTTTGAACAGCTCGATGTCGAGAAGCTGCTCCAATCGGAGCGGTTTAAAGATTTCACCAAAGATGATCTGTTAATGATCCTGAACGAGGCTGAGAAACTGGCTGTTAATGTGATCGCCCCGACACTCAAAGAAGGCGATCAGGTCGGAGCCAAGTTTGCAGACGGGGAAGTGACTGCTCCCGAATGCTTCCGTGAGCCGTTCAAAAAGTATTGCGAGGGTGGCTGGATGAATCCCATGGATTCGCCCGATGTAGGCGGCCAGGGCATTCCCAATTCCGTGGGATTTTCGATCATGGAACTCTTTGGCGCGGCCAACTATGCCTTTTGCATGTATCCGGGCCTGACACACGGCGCTGCCGGACTGATTCATTCCTTCGGAACTGAAGAGCAGAAGAACAAATACATGTATAAACTTTACGAAGGCACTTGGGCAGGCACCATGTGTCTTACCGAACCCGGCGCGGGCAGCGATGTCGGCGCGCTGAAAACAACGGCCAAAAAAATGCCCGACGGGAAATATCTGATCACGGGAACCAAGTGCTTCATATCTTCAGGGGATCACAATCTCACCCCGAATATCGTCCACCCTGTTCTGGCCCGCATCGAAGGTGATCCTCCCGGAACCAAAGGTATCTCCATTTTTATCGTTCCCAAATACCGTGTCAATGGCGATGGTTCCGTAGGCGAGGGGAATGATGTCAGTACAGGCGGGATCGAACACAAAATGGGCATTAAAGGATCCGCGACGGCCACTTTGAATTTCGGTGAAAACGGAAATTGCATAGGCGAACTCCTCGGCGAAGAGCGCGAAGGCATCAAGGTGATGTTCCAGATGATGAACGAAGCCAGACTGGGAACAGGCATGCAGGGCCTTGATCTCGGATCTGCCGCTTATGAACACGCCGTGGCCTATGCCCGGGAACGTGTCCAGGGCACGGCGATATGGGAAATGAAAAACCCCGATGCCAAACCTGTCACCATCATCAACCACCCCGATATTCGCAGAAAACTTCTCTGGATGAAATCCCATGTGGAAGGCATGAGAAGCCTCTGCTACTTTACTGCATACATCTTCGATATGGTTCAGACTGCGAAGACCGAAGAGGAAAAAGCAAAATATGTCGGTTTGACCGATCTTCTCACGCCGATCATCAAGGCCTACTGCTCCGACAAGGGCGTGCTGATCTGCTCGATGGCGATGGACGTATACGGCGGTTACGGCTATTGCTCGGAATATCCTGTGGAACAATACCTGCGCGATGCAAAGATCGCTCCCATTTATGAAGGCACCAACGGCATCCAGGCGCTAGACCTGGTGGGACGTAAGCTAGGACAGAAAAAAGGCGCCAACCTGATGAACATGGCCGGCATCATTCAAGCCAATATTACCAAACTGAAATCTCATCCGGAATTGGGCAAGTCCACCGCCATTCTGGAAGAAGCAGCCAATGCCTGCCTGGAAATGACCATGTTTTTCGCGCAGACGGGGAAAGCTGGAGATTTCCTCCTTCCTATTCTCAATGCCTGCAAATTTCTGGAAATCTTTGGTGATGTTCTGATGGGACACTTCCTGCTCGACGGCGGCAATGTTGCTTACAATAAATTGCAAAAGATCTTTGAAGTCAAAGGCGCAGATTCTCCCGCGAAACAAAAAGCATTGCTCAACGATGACAACGAAGCCGCCTTCTACAGTGGCAGGATTGCATCAGCAAAGTTCTTTGCCAATGATATTCTGACAACAGTGAAAGCCCGCTGTGAAGCCATCAAAATGGGAGATAAATCGGCTCTCGAAATGACTGAAAATGCCTTTACGTATTAAAAAGCGGAAGCTCATCGGGATCCCGACTTTTTTCCCAACGATGGAAGGAAAAGAAATAAAAAATGGTCAGGTATATATTATTCAAAGCCTTCCTGACCGATGACGTCTGGCGAAGGCCAAAGCCATGACCAGTAAATCCGGACTGGTCGTCCCTCACCCTCTCATCCTTCTCGAAGAGGTCCCCTCCTTCGAGAGGGTGAGGGATTTCTATCATCAAAAGTGATGATCATTTGAGTTTGTTTGGTTTTATTGAAGACCCGGGCGAGTCGGCGCTGTTGAGGCTTCAATGGAAACAATGTTCAGACAGGTGAAGTCCAAACTGAAAGACAAATCAGCAGTTCTTGTTTTTGATGACGAGACTGAAACCACCAATATATTCTTGGTTGATGATCCTATATTAAAAAAATTGTGGTGAAAAATGAAGAGAATCTGCTACCCAGTATTTTTTCTTTCAATTGGTAATCATCACATCAGTCGAAAATCGGAACCCCTTGACTCGTAGGTGCTATAAGCAACAAAAAATGCCAATCAAATCTAGTATTATTCAGTTTTGACATGAATCAGCGGCAGAGCCAGATGGCTGCGGCATATTCATCTCGTCCTTCAATGGAAACAATTTTCCGACAGGTAAAGTCCAAACTGCAAAACGGATCGGCAGTTCTTGTTTTTGATGACGAGACTGAAACCACCAATATATTCTTAGCTGGCGACCCAATATTAAAAAAATTGCGGTGAAAAATGAAGAGAATCCGCCACCCAGTATTTTTAAGAAAACTGTGATTATCTTAAATATCCAATATAATTTTCGTCCCTAGTTTTTGCGCTAGATTTTGCCAGAAAGGACTGGATTTCCTGAGCGAACAGAGCGTTGCTGTCCATGCTAACGGCAATAATGCCGTTCTATAACCGAAAGGAGACCCATCATGGCAAATACCAAGAATAGCAAGAAAAATGTAAAGCGGAAAAAACCCACCCATAAGCGGCATACTGAATCCGATAATAAAATCCCCGATGTAAAAAACAAGATGCAAGGAGAATCCAAACAAGCAACGCTGATTAAGTTGCTGGGGCGTTCCGGCGGAGCCACTATCGATGAAATGGCCGAGGTGACCGGGTGGCAACGGCATAGTATCCGAGGAATGATGTTCGGCGTATTGAAAAAGCGGCTAGGATTCTCCATAGCTTCTTCAAAAGAAGAACATGGGCGAAGTTATCGCATCGCCGCCTGAATCCTATGAAGCATCGTTTATCTCTTAATACGGGAAACCTTGCCAGTGAACTAGCAGGTCTTCCTGCCCTTGACCGCAGAACGCTAATAGAAAAATGGCGAATGTTATATGGCACAGAGCCACCGGGTGGAATCTCAAATAATTTCCTGATGCATGCTATTGCTTACCGTATGCAGGAACAGGCATCGGGCGGACTGAAACCTTCCACACGCCGCTTTCTGGAAAAGGCTGCGGAAAACAAGGCAGCCAGACAGCAGATATTGCCTGTTATAAGCATTAAACCCGGCACACGGTTGTTGCGCGAGTGGCATGGTGTTACTTACGAAGTGATCATCATGGAGGATGGCGTACAGTGTAATAGCAAACGCTATCGTTCGCTTTCCGAAGTAGCCCGTGCCATCACGGGGACTAACTGGTCTGGTCCTTTGTTCTTCGGGATGAAGAAACAGGAGGTTGCATGAACACAAAGACAATACTTCGCTGCGCTATTTATACCCGCAAATCCTCAGAAGAGGGGCTGGATCAGGACTTCAACTCTCTGCATGCGCAACGGGAAGCATGTGAAGCATGTATTGCCAGTCAGAAGCATGAGGGCTGGCAAGCAGTTAAGACGCACTATGACGATGGTGGATTTAGTGGTGGCAATATGCAACGCCCGGCATTGAAACAATTGCTGGAAGATATAGAGGCCGGAAAAGTAAATACAGTGATTGTGTACAAAGTGGACAGGTTGACCCGATCATTAACTGACTTCGCCAAAATCATCGAACGTTTCGATATCCATGGTGTTTCATTCGTCTCGGTGACACAGCAGTTCAATACGACCAGTTCCATGGGAAGACTCACTCTGAATGTTTTGCTCTCCTTCGCCCAGTTTGAAAGGGAAGTTACCGGCGAACGCATCAGAGATAAAATTGCAGCCTCCAAGAAAAAGGGGATGTGGATGGGCGGATTTGTCTCCCTTGGTTATGACCTCGAGAATCGTAAACTACTGATTAATGCAAAGGAAGCCCAAACCATAAAGTATATATACCGTCGCTACCTGGAACTAGGATGTGTCCGCCTGCTTAAAGAAGATCTTGACAAGCAGGGTGTTCATTCCAAAGTCCGTGGACAGAAGGGCGGTTGTTCATTTTCACGCGGAACACTCTATAGGATTCTCTCCAACCCGATATATATCGGCCAGATACGCCATAAAGGAACTTGCCATCCAGGTCAGCATAAAGCGATCGTCGAGCAGGAATTATGGGAACAGGTACAGCAGCTTATGGCGAGCAACTCTGCGGAACATAAATCAAGTTCATTTAATACAGAATCCTGTCCACTTACCAATAAGCTATTCGATGTCTCAGGCGAACGCCTGGTAGCCGTGCACGTTAACAAAAAGGGAAGGCGCTACCGCTATTATATCTCACAAAGCCTCCGAAGAGACCCAAAAGATTCTTCATCAAGTGGCTGGCGATTACCGGGCCAGGAAATTGAGCAAACAATCAAGCATGCAGTATTAGATATTATCCGTGATGATATTGCCATGACGGCAGCGTTACAGGAATCAGGTATTGCAGCACACCACATCCCGTCTGTGCTCCGTATGACCAAAAAAATACAATCCGATGCAGATTTAATCGACAGATTCATTCAGCGCGTGGAGTTGCGGCAGGAGGGGATACATCTAACGCTATCTCTGACATCGCTGTTACCAGAGATGGACTCCCATGCTGCAACTATAGTCCACGATATACCCATGCAGATGAAACGGCGGGGAGTGGAAATGCGGTTGATAGTTGGTGGTGCCGGACCGGTCAGAGTGGACCAGACATTGCTGAAAACCATTGTTCGTGCCCATCAATGGTTTAATGATCTGGTATCTGGACGAGTGCACAATATGGCTGAAATCGTATCAAAAGAGGGCGTGGATAAAAGTTATGTTTCCAGGGTAGTCAATCTAGCTTTTCTTGCCCCTGACATCACGGAGAGCATCATTGCGGGGCAGCAGCCTACCGATCTCAGTGCTGAAAAGCTCATCAGACGGATTCATTTACCTCTTGACTGGGCTAAACAGCATCAACTCCTTGGTTTCGTATAATCCCCTCTGTTGGCCGCCAAAATCTCTAACAGAGAAAATAACCGTATTCTGGTCCAAATTGGCTCGATGTCCGTTATCTCCGGCCAACACTTTCATCTGAACCACGCCAACTGCGCCCTTTCGGGCGCAGTTGCTACAAAATCTCTCTGCATGGGGTATTCTTGGTGGGCCGTGCGGGGATTGAACCCGCGGCCAACGGATTAAAAGTCCGCTGCTCTACCGCTGAGCTAACGGCCCACTGTTTGATCGTTATTTGACAGCAAGGTTCTCTAGCAGCTAGCAAGAGGTGTGTCAAGA
>CAIVDK010000298.1 GCA_903904655.1 uncultured delta proteobacterium
CTGCCCCTGGCCTGGCTCTTTCTAAAGGATTATCAAAAAGACAGATTGCTGACATTTCTTTCTCCGGAGAGTGATCCTCTGGGTGCGGGCTACCACATCATTCAATCGATGATCGCAATTGGTTCCGGAGGATTTTTAGGCAAGGGATTTTTAAAAGGTTCGCAAACCCAGTTGAAGTTTTTGCCCGAGCAGCAGACGGATTTTGTCTTTTCCGTGTTTGCTGAGGAGTGGGGATTTATCGGCGGCCTGGTGTTGATGTTGATGTTTATATCTTTGATCATTTGGGGCTTAAAAATTGCCTGGCATTCAAAAGATTTATTGGGCACAATACTCGCGTTTGGCATTACCGCGCTAATTGCCTGGCAGGTGGTGATTAACATGGGGATGGTATTAGGCATGCTGCCGGTTGTGGGTATCCCATTGCCTTTCTTAAGTTACGGCGGCTCGGCGATAGTGACATTATTGGGAGCGATAGGACTATTAATGAATGTGAGTGTGCGCAGATTTATTTTACAACGTTGATGTGTTTGTCATCCAGAATTGCAAGGAGAAGAATATGTGGGAAAAAAAGAAACATGTTGAAGATACAAAAGCTTTTTTAGGGAAGGGCGCCGAGTTTATCGGTAAACTTATTTTCAAGGGTAATGTGCGCATTGATGGCGACTTTCGAGGAGAGATTTACGGTCAGGGATCTGTTGACGTTGGCCAGGGCGCTTTAGTGCAGGCAAATATGGTGGTTCATAGTGTTTATGTCGGCGGTGAAGTTCATGGCAGTATTGAAGTTAAAGAAAAAATCAACATCCATTCCACAGGCAAGTTATTTGGCGACGTACGTACGCCAGTCTTTATTATGGAGGAGGGGGCGCTTTTTGACGGCAGATCGCACATGAGTGAATCGAAAGAACAAAAAAATATTAGTTCAGCAGTGGACTAAGTCCTTTCAAACACTTATTTCAATTGCCATAACACCGAATTTATCAAAAATAGACCGCCGGTCATAAAAAAGCTTGACAAGCAACCAAGGGTATGATTAGTAACCTCCGTCCTCGCGGTGTGGCTAGTTTCAGCATAAGCCCGGTTATTGAGCTTTAAATTTCTGAAATAAATCACTGCCAGAGATTTCGCTGTTTGAAGTGTAGATTAAATTTAATTCACCCCGATTGCTCCTCGGCAAAAATAGTTAAAGGGGCAATAGGTTCTGAAAAAAACGACGAGGTAAGTTGTGGTCACCGTAATTCCGGATTATACGATTTTAGTTCAGATGGCTACTTTCATAGCCTTAATTTTTATCCTCAATTATCTTCTTTATAAACCCATTTTATCCATCATTGACCGCCGTAAAAAACAACTTGAAGAACTTGAAAATGAGATTAAACTTTTCAAGGATTCTGTTGATAAAAAAGCTGCCGAATATGATGAAAAACTAAACAAGGCTAAGGCCAGTGCTTCTGAGTTGAAAAAAGAAATTATCGGCGAAGGCGCAACGCAGGCTAAAAGCATCGTGGATGCCGTCCGAAACGAAATACCTTTGATGATTCAGGAGTCTCAGAAGAAGATGGATAAGGAAATGCAGGCGGCGCGGCAAATACTGGATAATCAGTCCCGCGAGCTTTCGCTCGAGATTGCTGAAAAGGTTTTGGGAAGGAGAGTCCAATGAAGTTTTCATACCAATCAATTCGTTTCTCATTGCTTCTTTCCCTGATGGTTGTTCTTGCTTCAGTCTGCTTGGCTTATGCCTCAGGTGGCGGCGAGGGTGGTGATTCGTCCCAGTGGAAAGGCTTTGCTTTTAAATCGCTAAATGCGGCTATTATTATTGGTTTTCTGGCCTGGATGTTGGCACCCAAAATCAAGGATTTTTTTGCTGGCCGCCGTCAGGAAATTAAGGAGTCCATGGAAAGCACCACCGTTCAAAAAGCGGATGCCGAAAAACAGTATAGGGAATATGCCGAAAAGATTGATAAAGCTTCCTTGGAAATTGACGATATTTTTGAGATGATCAAAGCTCAGGGTATTGCTGAAAAACAAAAAATTATTGAGGACGCAAGAAAAGTTGCCGAAAAAATAAAAGAAGATGCTCAGGCGCAAATTGAGCAGGAGCTGAAGAAGGCATCCGGTCAACTGCGCAATGAAGCGGTTGCGCTTTCGGTGCAGATGGCGGAAGAGATATTAAAAAGGAATATTACCGCCCAGGATCATGAGGCCATGGTCAAGGAATATATGGATAAGGTGGTGAACAAAAATTGATCAGCAATATTTCTAAACGATACGCTCGCGCATTTTTTGAAATTGCCGAGGAAGAAAAACAGCTGGAGCAATATTACAAAGAACTCGAGCAGTTTTCTTCAATTATTGCAGAGAATAAGGATCTGGGAGGGTTTTTAGCCAATCCGGTCTTTGAACAGGACAGCAAGAAAAATGTATTGGAGAAGATCATCGGTAAATTATCACTTTCTCCAATGACGATCAATTTTTTGAAATTGCTGATCGATAAGAAAAGGATCGACGTTCTTTCAGATATCGAAATCTGCTATAGGCAGATGATGGATGAATCATTGCAGAAGGTGGGAGTAAATATAAAAACAGCATTTCCGCTGTCTCGCGAAATGCAGGATTTCATCAGTGTTAATCTGGAGAAAGTAACTGGCCGGAAAGTTGAAGTGACTGTTGAAAATGACACTGGCCTTTTGGGTGGCATAGTCATTGGTGTTGGTGATACGCTTTATGACGGCAGCATCAAAAACCAATTGAATAATATGAGGAATCTCTTAGGGGAGGCAAGATAAAACATGGAAGCAATCAAGGCGGAAGAAATCAGTCAAATTATTTCTGAGCAAATTAAAAGCTATGAAAAAAAGCTGGATATAAGCGAAACGGGAACTGTCTTGTCCGTCGGTGACGGTATCGCGAGAGTTTACGGTGTGCAAAACGCAATGGTCATGGAGCTTCTCGAATTCCCCGGCGGTATCTTGGGTATGGTGCTCAATCTGGAAGCAGATAACGTCGGTGTTGCCGTTTTGGGAGAGGTTACGCATATCAAAGAAGGCGATATCGTTAAAAGAACTGGTAAAATTGCGCAGGTTCCGGTGGGGGAAGGACTGCTCGGTCGTGTCATCGACGCGACGGGAGCACCGCTGGATGGCAAGGGTCCTATCGAGTCCAACGAGTTTCGCCGAATTGAAATGGTTGCTCCCGGTGTTATTGCACGCCAACCCGTCAATCAGCCGATGTACACGGGCCTCAAGGCCATTGACGCCATGACACCGATCGGTCGTGGCCAGCGTGAACTCATTATCGGTGACCGCCAAATTGGTAAAACAGCCATTTGCATCGATGCGATTATTCGCCAGAAAGATACAGGCGTCAAATGTATCTATGTCGCCATCGGTCAGAAGAAATCCACCGTGGCACAGGTTGTAGAAAAATTAAGGCAGCATGATGCGATGTCTTACACATGCATTGTTGCAGGCTGCGCGTCTGACCCGGCAACGCTTCAGTATATAGCGGCTTACGCCGGTTGCAGTATTGGTGAATATTTTAGAGATAAAGGTCAGGATGCATTGATTGTTTATGATGACTTGTCCAAACAGGCTGTTGCCTATCGTCAAATTTCACTGCTCTTACGTCGCCCTCCCGGGCGTGAAGCTTATCCCGGCGACATTTTCTATAACCACTCCCGTCTGCTGGAACGCTCAGCCCGCGTCAGCCAGGAGTTGGGCGGTGGATCGCTTACCGCTCTGCCGATTATCGAAACCCAGGCAGGCGACGTATCGGCATATATTCCCACAAACGTTATTTCGATTACAGACGGCCAGGTTTATCTTGAGCCGAGTTCGTTCTTCTCCGGTATCCGCCCGGCTATCAACGTCGGTTTGTCCGTGTCCCGCGTCGGCGGCGCCGCTCAGGTGAAGGCGATGAAACAGGTTGCTGGCACACTGAAACTTGATCTGGCCCAGTTCCGGGAACTGGCGGCATTTGCCCAATTCGGTTCTGATTTGGATAAATCCACACAAGCGCAGTTGGATCGCGGCGTCCGTCTGGTTGAGTTGCTTAAACAACCGCAATACCAGCCAATGTCTCTGGGGCAGGAAATTGTTGTGCTGTTTGCGGGAACAAGAGGTTTTATTGATAAAATCGATGTTGATAAAGTCCAGATCTATGAAAAGCAGTTGTTGAGTTTTGTTGAAAGCAAGCATCCTGATATTCTTAAAGAAATAGAAGATAAAAAAATTATCTCTCCTGAATTGGAAAAAAAGATGAAGGAAGCTCTCACGGCCTTTGACGCCGTTTTTGTAGCAGGATAGATTAGAAAAATTCAAAAAGTCTAAAATAAACAGTTGAGGAGAATTTTCGGTGGCCTCGCTTAAAGACATAAAAAGAAAAGTTGGTGCCGTTGCAAAGACGAAGCAAATTACACGCGCCATGAACATGGTTGCCGCGTCTAAATTTAAATCGGCGCAGGTGAAGATGGAAAATTTCCGGCCTTACGCCGGAAAATTCATGGATGTTCTGAATAGTGTGGCGTTACGCGTGGAAAGTATGACGCACCCGCTGCTGACCGTCCGCGACCCCAAGAAAATCAGAGTGATATGCATGACGTCCGACCGGGGACTTTGCGGCGGCTTCAATACAAATCTGATTAAAGCGACTGAACGATTTATAAGAGAGAAGGGTAAAGAAGGCAAAGAGATTGCACTCATCAGTGTCGGCCGGAAAGGAAGAGATTATTTCCGGAAAAAGGTGAATGTTATTGCACAAAAAGTAGATCTCTTAAGTAAGTTTGACATGACATTGGCGGTATCCATTGCTGACGAAGTCATTACGCCTTTTATCAAGGAAGAATACGATGAATTGTATTTAATTTATAACCAATTTGTCAATGTTTCCGTCCAAAAGCCTACGGTTGTCCGGTTGTTTCCTTTGCCGTCGATTGGTCAGGATACTGAAGTTGACTCTGACAAGCGCTTGGATTATGTTTATGAACCATCGGATGAAGTACTACTGCATAAATTGCTGCCGATGTATGTTCATGTTTTGGTTTTCCGTGCTCTTCTGGAAACGTCAGCCGGGGAAAATGGCGCGCGGATGGCCTCTATGGATAACGCAACCAGCAACTGTGAAGAACTGATCAGTACGCTGACTCTGAAAATGAATAAAGCAAGACAAGCGGCCATTACGGCAGAGTTGATGGACATCGTTGGCGGTACCGAAGCTCTGTCGAAAGGTTAATTTTTCTGCGGTAATTTGCCCCGCATGTAAAATATATTAATGCGACTATTTGTAAGGAGATAGTTATGAATATCGGAAAAATTGTTCAAGTTATTGGACCCGTTGTTGATGTGGCTTTTGAAGAGGGGAAACTTCCCAGCATTTTAAACGCTGTTTTAATTACCAACCCGGCGATCAACGACGATGAAGATAACCTGGTTGTTGAAGTAGCGCAGCATTTGGGCGACAATGTTGTCCGCTGTATCGCTATGGATGTTACCGATGGTTTGGTTCGCGGCATGAAATGCAAAGATACGGGAGCGCCGATTACAGTTCCCGTCGGCAAAGCATGCCTCGGCAGAATTCAGAACGTTGTCGGTCGTCCTGTGGACGGTCTGGGACCCATTAATACTGAGACTCACATGCCGATTCACCGTCTATCTCCGACATTCATGGAGCAGGATACATCCGTTCATGTTCTGGAGACAGGCGTTAAAGTTATTGATCTTCTGGTTCCCTTCCCCCGCGGCGGTAAAATGGGCATGTTCGGCGGAGCAGGCGTCGGCAAGACCGTCGTTATGATGGAAATGATTCATAACATTGCCATGCACCACGGCGGCATTTCCGTGTTCGCAGGCGTTGGTGAAAGAACCCGTGAAGGAAACGATCTTTATCGTGAAATGCTGGAATCAGGCGTTATCAAGCAGGCTGCTTTGATTTACGGACAGATGACTGAACCGCCTGGAGCCCGTTCAAGAATTGCTTTGACTGCTCTGGCCAATGCGGAATATTTCCGGGATATTGAAGGCCAGGACGTGCTTTTGTTCGTTGATAACATTTTCCGTTTCACGCAGGCCGGCTCTGAAGTTTCCGCTCTGCTGGGACGTATGCCCTCGGCCGTCGGTTATCAACCGACGCTGGCCCAGGATCTTGGTGAATTGCAGGAACGCATCACCTCGACGACAAAAGGCTCAATTACCGCCGTTCAGTGTGTTTACGTTCCCGCGGATGACTTGACCGACCCGGCGCCGGCAACTACCTTTGCGCATCTTGACGGAACCGTCGTTTTGTCCCGTCCGATTGCGGAACTGGGTATTTATCCCGCAGTGGATCCCCTGGATTCAACGTCGCGTATTCTTGATCCGAATGTTATAGGTCTGGAGCATTATAACGTTGCCCGACAGGTTCAGGTAACACTTCAAAAATATAGAGATTTGCAGGATATCATCGCCATTCTTGGTATGGATGAACTCTCCGAAAACGATAAGCAGACCGTGAGTCGCGCCAGAAAGATTCAAAGATTCCTGTCCCAGCCCTTCTTCGTTGCCGCGCAGTTTACAGGAACGGAAGGAAAGTTTGTTTCCGTTGCCGATACGGTAAGAGGCTTCAAGGAAATTCTGGAAGGCAAACATGATGAATTACCTGAGCAGGCTTTTTACATGGTCGGTGGCATCGAAGAAGCCGTAGAAAAAGCTCAAAAGCTTTCCTGATAAGCGAGGATTTGAATGTCGGACGAATTAATTCTTGAAGTAGTGACGCCGGAGAAAATGGTTTTTTCCGGGAAAGTCGATGAAGTGACCATCCCCGGAACAGAAGGTGATTTTGGTGTGTTGCGAGGCCATGAACCCTTCTTAACCTTTGTGGATATTGGAGAGCTTTATTATCTTGCCAGTGGTAAAAAAACATATTATGCCGTCAATACCGGTTATGCGGAAGTAACGGGGAGTAAGGTCACTGTGTTGATTGAGACGGCGGAAAGAGCCGATGCGATTGACAAAGACAGGGCGAATAAGGCAAAAGAAAAAGCAACAGCCGGCTTGTCGCAGCTGACAAAAGAACATGACGAATATGAAAAAATGCGTTTAGCCCTTGCCCGGGCGATTAACCGGATTAGCATTGCTGATAAATTTTCATAAAACTAATTTATCGCAATACTGATAAAAAAGGCAGCTCATTATGCTATGGGCTGCCTTTTTTATCAGTATTTGTCTGTGTCACTTTTTGGGTATTGTAATTGCTTATTCAACTGAAATATCAATAATTTTAAAGCCGCGGGTTCCTCCAGGAGTTTTAACGACAATTTCATTATCGATGCTCTTTCCGATCAATGCTCTGCCGATCGGCGACGTCACGGAAATTTTGTTTTGATTAATGTCCGATTCAAAGGGACCGACTAATTGATATTTGATTTCCTCGCCGCCGTCACTATCAACGATGATTACAAAACATCCGAATACTATTTTACCACTGACCTTTCCAGGTAACGGTATGATGTTGGAGGAAGCCAGATTGTTTTCTATTTCCTGTGATTTGCCATATAGATAGGACTGACGTTCTTTTGCTGCGGAGTATTCCGCGTTTTCGGAAAGATCACCATGAGCTCTCGCAATTTCAATATCTCTAATATTCTCCGGAATGGAGATATTTTTAATGGTTTCCAATTCTTTTTTTAATTTTTCAAAACCCTCTTTGGTTATGGGCATTTTCTCCATAGTTTCTCCAGATGATTTGGCCTTGCTCTGACGTGATCTTATTGTTCAACAACAGGCAGGAAACTCGATTCATTTTCGTTTAAACGAGAAATAGCGTCATGTCAAGAAACATTTAACTTTTTATTTCGAGGGCATATATAACAATTATAGGTTGTGAATGATTTGCCTGATTCAAAATGCAGAAGTTGTTTTGTCGGAAAGTATATGTTAATGAACGTTGGTCATACAATTAAAGGAGTCTTTAGGTTCAAGCCATGTTGGATAAATACGACAGGGACATAAATTATCTGCGGGTTTCAATTACGGACCGATGTAATTTGCATTGCACGTATTGCCGTCCTAAAGAAGGAATTTCGCTGAAAGGGCATGACGATATTCTCCGGTATGAAGAGATTCTCCGCATCGTTTCCCAGGCAATTAAAATGGGGCTGGTCAAGGTTCGCTTGACCGGGGGCGAGCCGCTCGTCCGTCGTGGATTTGTCGAATTTGCCGCTGCATTAAGGCAGATACAAGGTCTTCAGGACATTAGTTTAACGACTAACGGCACTCTGCTGGATCAATATGCAGAAAATATATTCAAGGCCGGGATCACCAGAATCAATATCAGCCTTGATTCCCTGGATAAAGACAAGTACTTCCAAATAACCAGAGGCGGTCATCTTGACGATGTGTTTCGCGGTATTGCCGCCGCGGAAAAGGCTGGTTTTTCGCCCATAAAAATTAATGCGGTTGTGATGAAAGGTTTCAATGATGATGAGGTACTCGATTTTGCGCAATTGGCACTAAAGAAACCCTTCCAGATTCGATTTATCGAAATTATGCCGGTAAGCTCGGTAAACGCTAACCAACCGGAAGGCTTTATGCCGACGAATCAACTGTTCGACAGAATTTGCAAACATTTCAAACTTGACCCCTTAGCGGGTAAGAAAAATAAAACGGACGGTCCGGCCAAAATATTTAAGGTTAAAGGCGGACTAGGCGAGATTGGCTTTATTAATCCGGTGAGCGACCATTTTTGCTCGACCTGCAACCGTCTGCGCTTAATGGCGGACGGCAAATTACGCGCCTGCCTGCTCAAGGATGAAGAAATCGATTTAAGAGCGGCTTTGAGTCGTCATTGTAATGACGACGAACTGACCGGTCTTATTCGACAAGCGATTTTACTGAAACCGGAAAAACACGACCTGGATTGCACGGACAGGCATCTGAAAAAATGTCACCGCGACATGTCGGACATTGGCGGTTGATCAATACGTTGATGCAATAATCTGGATTTTGAGTATAATAAACCAAGCGTTGATGTTTGTATAAACAGAATTTCGTGTCAGAAGATGGCGTTGCGGAAAAATTTCTAAGTAAAGCATCTATTGATGAGGGGTTGGCTCCATGTTGTTCGATCCAATTCAGGCCGCATCAGAGAACCAATGGCTGGAAACTGAACCGGGCCGGTATATATTTTCCCGGCAGGAGAAGTTAATCCTGGAGTTGGTGTCTCCTTTGGCCGGTGAATCATTGCTGGATGTGGGGTGCGGGACAGGGAACTATTTGCGTTTGTTCCAGCAGAAAAATTGTATCCTGACGGGGATTGACTCATCAGACACTGCTCTGGTATCAGCTCGAAATAAACTCAGTCATCGATGCGAATTGGTCCAGGGAAACGCCACAGATCTTCCTTTTTCCGATAATGAATTTGATGTGGTCACTTTAATCAATGTTCTGCAGGCCGCGGATGATCCTCACAAAGTTATAGCGGAGGCTGTCCGGGTCAGCCGCAGCCGCGTTTTTGTCGGGTTTTTCAATAAACATTCTCTTGCAGGAATACAGCAATCCGTGCGGAAGCTTTTTGGCTTTTCCGTCACCTCAGCCATTCGTTTCTTCACCATCGGCGAAATGCAATCCATGATCAACAAAACAATGGCGACTCCTTCTGTCACATGGGGGTCCGTGGTTTATCTCCCTTATCCGGTTTATACATTTTTTTCGGCGTTTGAAGAACTTTTCCCCATGAAAAATAATCCACTGGGAGCGTTTGTCGGCATGGTATTTCCAGTCAGATATACCTATCGAACCGTGCAAAATCCCATCATGAATTCATTCGAACTGAAAACGAAAACGCAGGCGATAGCTCCGGAAGCTGTTCGGGGCATGCTGCAAGAGCGAGAGCGATGATACGCGAAGCATTGCTTTATGAAAAGCTTACCGATTCCCGCGTGCAGTGCGCATTATGCGCTCACCGGTGTAAAATCAACTCCGGTCGGCGTGGCTTGTGCGGTGTCAGAGAAAATAAGGATGGTATTCTGTACTCTCTGGTTTTTGGGACGCTGATTGCCGAGCACGTTGATCCTATTGAAAAGAAGCCGTTTTTTCACGTTTATCCAGCGTCGCACTCCTATTCCATTGCCACGGTCGGCTGCAATTTCAGTTGCGACTTTTGCCAAAATCATGAAATATCTCAAATGCCCCGTTCTACCCTTATGATTACAGGCGAAGATACGGCGCCTACGGTCATTGTGGAGCGCTCAAAAATAAGCGGTTGTAAAACAATCGCTTATACTTATACGGAACCGACGGTTTATTTGGAAACCGCTCTGGAAACCGCAAAGATCGCCCGCCGGGATGGTCTCAAAAATGTGTTTGTGACGAATGGTTTTATGACGCCGGAAGTTGTTGAAATGATGGCGCCTTATCTTGACGCCGCCAATGTGGATTTAAAGTCTTTTCGCGATGAGTTTTATAAGAAACAATGTGGCGCGAGACTCAATCCGGTTCTGGACAGTTTGAAGAAAATGAAGGATCGTGGAATATGGATTGAAATCACAACGTTGCTTATTCCAGGATTGAATGATTCTCTCGAAGAATTAAAGGACATTGCCGCTTTTATTTCCAGTCTTGGTTCGGAAACGCCCTGGCATATCAGCAGGTTCCATCCACAGTTTAAAATGCTCAACGTACCTCCAACTCCTGTCGCCTCGCTGCATCGCGCCCGTCATATCGGTAAAGAAGCCGGCTTAAAATATGTGTATAACGGTAATGTGCCGGGCGACGAGGGTGAAAACACCTATTGCTCAAATTGCAACAAACTTTTAATTAATCGTTGTAGTTATAGCGTTGTCGCTAGTCATCTATCGGGGCCTTCATGTCCCTATTGTGGGAAGGGCCTGGAAGGCATTTTTTAAGGATTTTCTGAAAAAAGAATCCGCTAGGGTTTCCGGTTTAAATTTCAATGCTTTTTCAGCCAATTTTTTTCTCCATACCACCTTTTTCTCAAATCCCATTTTTCTTGTCCCAATGATCAAAGCACTATATATTGTGGTATGATTTTCTCATGAATACATTTTGTTGTATTTTCGCTTTACAAAGGAAATATCTTTTGTTAGACTTCTTCAAAATTTAAACACTTCGATTAAAGATACGCTATGAAACTAAAACGGCTGGAAATAATAGGTTTCAAATCTTTCCGCGACAAGGTCGTGATTGATTTTTCCAAAGGGGTCAATGCGGTTGTCGGGCCCAATGGCTGTGGAAAATCAAACGTGGTCGATGCGATCCGCTGGGTGATGGGCGAGCAGCGAGTCAAAGCATTGCGCGGAAAGAAAATGGACGACGTGGTCTTTAACGGCAGTGAGGACGCTGCCCCCGTAAGCATGGCGGAAGTTGTCATGATGCTGGCCAGTAACGGATCGAGCTTTCCGGGTGTTTACGGCGAATTAACGGAAGTATCCATTTCGCGCAAAGTTATCCTGGATGGTGAAAGCGAATACTGCATCAATCGCGTGCCCTGCCGCCTGCTCGATATCAAAGAGTTCTTCATGGGCACGGGTGTCGGCGCCCGGACCTATTCATTGGTTGAACAAGGTTCAGTGTCCTCTCTGGTGGAAGCCAAGCCGGAAGACCGCCGCTTGTTTATCGAAGATGCGGCCGGCGTGTCCAAATACAAAAGTCGCAAAGATGCCGCTGTTCGTAAGATGGAAGCGACCAAACAGAATATTTTGCGTCTTAACGACATCCACAAGGAAGTCAAATCCCAGCTTGGCGCCATAGCCCGGCAGGCTAAAAAAGCTGAGCAATACAAAGAAGTAAAACTGCGCCTTAAAGAGACGGAACTGGTTTTGTCCCGGCAGGGATTTGCCAAATTGGCTGATAAAAACGTTGCGCTGCAGGACGCGCGTGCGCAGCTCTCCGGGCAGGCAGAAGCCATCAAAGCTCAAATGGAGGCGAAGGAATCCGCTCTGGAAGAAATGAAGGAGAAGCTGCTGGAAAACGATGAACTGATCAGCCGCCATCAAACCGAACTTTATGAAATTAAGAATTCGATTAACATCAAGGAAAAGAATATTGAGTTTTCGCGCCGCCGGATGACGGAAGCCTCGGAACGCAAACAAAAGAATCAGGCTGAAATCGATTCGATGGAGCACAAGAAGTCGAGTCTGGCTGTTGAGATTGAAAATCTGCAAAAGAAAGCTGCGGACGCTTTTAGCCAGATGACGCAGTTGCAACAGGATCTGGATAAAGGACAGCAAGAGGTTCAAGGGCTCCTGGAAGGCGACAGGGAAATTAACAGCCGGTTGGAAGAACATAAAATCCGTTACATTGATGTGATGCAGGATTTGGCCAAGTTCAACAATATCATTGCGAGCCTCAACAAAAACATGGAAGATTTCCGGAAGCGCGAAGAGCGGGAAATCCGCGAAATCGAACAGGACAAAAACAGGCTTGCCGAACTGACGGATAAACTGCAGTTGCTCACCGCGGGTCTGGCGGCGGAAGAAGAAGAGATCACGCGGCTTGCTGATCAGAAAGAAACAACAGCCGACGAATTGGACAGAGCCAAATCGGATTTGCAGATGGTCGAAGAGCGAATCACGCAAATCAAAGAAGAGGCGGGCGGCAAGTCATCTCGCCTGCAATCGCTTTCGGAATTTCAGGCCGCTTTTAAATGGTCCAACGAAGGCGTGAAAAAGGTTATTGAAACGCAGGAAAGTCCGAACACGTTTTACGGCGTGGTGGCCGATCACATCAATGTGCCACGCGAATATGAATCGGCCGTGGAAGCGGTGCTGGGCGACAAGCTGCAGTACGTCGTTGTGAAAAATCAGGAAGAAGGCGTGCGCGCCATTGACTATTTAAAAAGTTATCAGTTAGGCCGAGGCAGTTTCGTGCCGGTGGAGTTGCGCGGTCATAGCGCTGATACATACAGCGCCGAGCACCTCCAGGAAGCGGAGCCCCTGTTGCGCAAAGTGATTGTTGAGGAAGAATTCAAGCAGATTGCCGATTGTCTGTTGGGGGATGTCTTATTAACACCGTCGATTGCCACAGGCATTACCCTATGGAAGAAAAACGGTTTCCGAGGCACATTTGTGACACCGGACGGCGACACCATCAGTCCGCACGGCGTGTTGACCGGTGGCAGCGGATCGGCTGTAGAAAAAAGTCTGTTGGCTACGAAAAGAGAAATCGCGGAACTGGTAACAGAAGTTTCCCGGCTTTCCGTCGAGCTGGAAGATCAAATTCAGGGAAAGAAGAAACTGGTTTCGTCGATTACCCGCTGGGATGAAGAACTCACCGGATTGAAAAACAGGGCGCACCGGCTGGAGATAGATATGAACGGCCGGAAAAAGGACATGGAACGTTTCGAAGATGAAACGGGACGATTAAAACAGAGAATTGCCGTCCTCGAATACAACCGTCAGAATATTAAAACAGAAGAGATCCAGGCCGAACAAAAATTGCTTGAGATCAAAGCGGATGTTCTTCGGAAAGAAGCGGCGGAAAAAGAACTCAACGAAATCATTTCCGTATTCAATAACCGCCGGCAGCAATCGCGCGCGGCCATTGACGCGCAGGAAAGGCTTCTCACGGATAAAAAAGTTCTGCTGGCCGCTCTGGCGGAGAAGAAGGAAGCGGATCTGAGAACCGTCGCGCGATTGCAGCATGATAGCAGCGTCAATGAAAGTGAAGTTGCGCGCAAACAAGAAGAGATTATTTCCTGTGAACACCAGATGACCGAGTTGACCTCCGCCGTTGAAACGGATCAGACGGCTCTGCAAGAGCTTTACCGGAATCTGGCCTCCTGCGAAACCGTATTGGCCGAAGTGAAAGAAAAGCGGGCGAAGGAAGACGACCTGCTGAAGGTTCAAGAAATCGATATTCGGGATATCAAAAAGAAGCTTGATGATTTGCGCCGGCAAGTGAACGAACTGGAAATGCAGTGCCGCGAAGTGGCTTTGAGCATCGAGAATCTGCAAAACGCGGTCGCTGAAAAACATAATGTTGATCTGGCGGCCATAATGGCGGACTTCACGACGGTGGACGATGACAGAATTGCCGAACTTACCGCCCTCTTGGAAAAAGACAAGCGGACGATTGAAAATTTTGGCGAGGTGAATCTGCTGGCGCTCAATGAATATGCAGAACTCGATCAACGCAATCAATTTTTGACGACGCAGTTGGCCGATCTTAACGAGTCACTCTCTTCACTGCAAAGGACGATTACCCGGATTAATAAAATATCCCGTGAAAGATTTGCTGAAACCTTTGCCGCCGTCAATGTGTGTTTCAAGGATACTTTTGCTCATATTTTTCCAGGCGGCCGCGGCGAGTTGCTGCTGACCGATGAAAATGATCTGCTGGAAACCGGTGTGGATATTGATATTCAGATTCCGGGTAAAAAAGCGCAAAGCGTCAGTTTACTGTCCGGTGGTGAAAAATCTCTGGCGGCGATCGCGCTGATTTTTGCTATTCTGCTGTACCGCCCGACGCCTTTCCTGATTCTTGATGAAGTCGATGCGGCGCTCGACGACGCCAATACCAACCTGTTTAACCGCCTGATCAGGGATGTTGCCGAGAAGTCCCAGGTCATTATGATTACGCATAACAAAAACACGATGGAAGTCGCCGATACGCTCTTCGGCGTGACCATGCAAAAACAGGGCATATCGTCACTGGTCTCTGTCAATCTGAACTAATCCATTCCTTTACTTTAGCAAAGAAAATCGTTATGAATATAGAATAACCTTGGCCGTTTTCGCATGAAAACGGCTTCCCGGGGGATGTTTCGCAGACCATTTCCAAAAGATTATGCTTTAAGAAAGGAATTTGCATTCAATTGGGTTTATTCGACAAATTAAAAGCGGGGCTGACCAAGACGCGTGAAGCCCTGACAAAAAACCTTGATCATCTTGTTTTTGGCAAAAGGGTTCTGGATCAGGCCCTTTTTGACGAACTCGAAGAGTTGCTGATTACAGCCGATATGGGTCCGCAGTTTACCTATGATTTAATTGATGATGTCAAGCAGAGGGTTAAACGGCAGGAATTGCAGGATGCCGGGCAAATCAAAAAAGTAATGCAGGAACGCATGATCGCGATTTTACAGCAGATGGAAAGACCGTTGGCGATTCCCAAAAATCAGCCCTTTGTCATTATGGCCATTGGCGTCAACGGCAGCGGTAAAACAACCACCATTGGTAAATTAGCCAATTCATTGCACAACGACGGCCATGAGATCTTACTCGTGGCCGCCGACACCTTCCGGGCGGCCGCCATCGAGCAACTGGAAGTTTGGGGAAAGCGTGTTGACGTGCCCGTAATCAAGCAGAAAATGAACGCCGATCCCGCCGCCGTTGTTTTTGACGCGGTCGGTAAGATTAAAGCCGGTTTTAACGGCGTCGTCATCGTGGATACCGCCGGCCGGCTGCATACCCGGACCAACCTGATGGAAGAGCTCAAAAAGATCAAAAGAGTCATCAGCAAAGAGTTGCCCGGTGCTCCGCACGAAATATTGCTTGTCTTAGACGCCACAACAGGCCAGAATGCCTTAATGCAGGCCAAAATGTTTAAAGAAGATATCGGCGTTACCGGTATCGTGCTCACGAAACTCGACGGAACGTCCAAGGGCGGCGTTGTGGTGCGCATTGCCGGCGAACTGGGGCTCCCGGTGCGTTTTATCGGTGTCGGCGAAGGCCTGGATGATTTGCGACCCTTTAACAGTAAAGATTTTACGGCCGCCCTGTTGGATTAAGATGTGGCTCGTGACGGCAGCAGATAATGAATAAAGTATTTGCCATCGGAGACATCCATGGCTGTCTGGATAAGATCCAGCGTCTAATCCAGGACATTGCAGCCGATCCGGTCAATGATACATTGCTCTTTATCGGCGATTATATTGACCGCGCAGGTGGAGGCAAGGACGTGGTCGATTACGTTTTGGGCCTCAAAAAGATATATCAAAAAATGATCTGTCTTTGTGGAAATCACGAAGACATGCTGATTCGCTATCTGGAGGGCATGGACGAGGACATGTATCTGCAAAACGGTGGCATGATGACGCTCAGGGCTTACGGGATATCCCGGTCGGATGCTCCGCGTGAAAGAAAGGCAAAAATTCCAGCGGATCATCTGCGCTTTTTTGAATCGCTTTTGCCGTATTATGAAACGGATCAATTTATATTTGTGCATGCCGGCCTGCTTCCCGGGATACCGCTTGGCGGGCAGTCTTCCCATGACTTGCAGTGGATCCGGCAGGAATTTATTGATTCCGACTATGATTTTGGGAAACGAGTTGTCTTTGGACATACTCATTTCAGCGCGCCTCTGATTACCGATAATAAAATCGGTATTGACACTGGCGCGGTTTACGGCGGCAAACTCACCTGTGTGGCGTTGCCGACTCTAAAATTTTATCAGGTATAGACATGAAAATTATCGAGTGTGTGCCGAATTTCAGCGAAGGATGCGATTTGGATAAAATCGAATCGATTGCCCGTGTCTTGAAGACGTTTCCCAATATCCGACTGATTGATTACAGCGGGGACAGTGATCATAACCGGAGTGTCTTTACGTTTCTGGGAAAACCGGAAGACGTGCTGGAAGCGGCGCTAGCCGCATCGGGGCAGGCCCTGAAGTTGATTGACATGCGCAATCAGACCGGTGTCCATCCGCGACTGGGGGCTGTTGACGTGGTGCCCTTCATTCCACTGGGAAAAACAAAAATGGCAGATGCTGTGAATCTGGCGCATCTCTTCGGTCATCAATTATATGAACGATTCGGCGTGCCTGCTTATTTTTATGGCCATGCGGCGTTGATCCCCGAGCGCAGCGAACTGGCGAATGTCCGGCGCGGCGGATACGAGGCGTTGGCGGAAAAAATGTCCAATCCTGGCGATGCGCCGGATGCCGGCAAGCCGGTATTTAATCCGCGCGCGGGCGCAACAGCCGTGGGCGCGCGCGAACTGCTGGTAGCCTACAATATCAATCTGAATTGTGATGATTTAAGATTGGCGCAAAAAATCGCATCCCTGATCCGGGAAAAAAGCGGCGGCCTCCCGCATGTGCGTGCTATCGGTGTTATTTTGAAAAGCAGGCATCTGGCGCAGGTGTCCATGAACCTGACTAATTGTAAAGAAACACCGTTTAAAGTGATTTATGAACAGGTGGAAAAGCTTGCGGCCGAGCGTGGCATTGAGATCCTGGAGTCAGAATTGATCGGGCTGGTGCCCAAATGCGCTTTTGTCGGCACGAAGCCGCAAAACCTGAAGTTGGTAAACTTTAATAAAGACCGTTTGCTGGAAACGCATCTGAAGGATTTCGCAGGCAAGTGAAGCGCCGGAGGTTGACACTCCGGGTAAAGAATGTTAAATCGCCGCATCCTGCGGGAACCTGAAACCAAGGCTGCCCCTGTAGCTCAGATGGATAGAGCGACAGATTCCTAATCTGTGGGCCGCGTGTTCGACTCACGCCAGGGGCACCAATAAAACCAAATACTTATCTATTCACAACCAACCATTTATTTTTTCATTGCTACCGTATTGCTACCCTTTGGTATGATTTTTCGTGATCTCTGGTGAGGTTTGAACTATCATGAATTTCAGTGAAGTAATGCCGTAGGTTTAGTGACTGATACTTGAGCTGACAGGCAGGGGCTAATTAGTTCTTGTTTTGATTGTTGCTTTCACCTACAAGTCAATGAAAGTCGATGCCTAGTTGAGGTGATGATTACCGCTTATAATGGAATCCCTTCAAGTTGAAACCCTTTTTTCCGAAACAATCTCAGACAGGCAGCCACGACAGCTTCGTCGTAAAAGATACCCCTGTTCTTCTCGATCTCATTCAGCGCTGCATTAATCCCCAAACCAGCACGATAGGGCCGGTGTGAGGCCATAGCTTCCACCGTGTCGGCAACATTAAGGATGCGGGCTTCTATGAGAATCTCGTCCCCCTTCAGATTTCTGGGGTAACCGGAGCCATCCATCCGCTCATGGTGCTGGTAAACGATTTCCGCCAACGGCCAGGGAGATTCAATATCCTTGAGCATCTCGAACCCTTTCCGGGCGTGCTCTTTGATCATGCTAAACTCAAGGTCGGATAGTTTCGTCGGCTTGGACAATATCTCCGCAGGAATAGATAGTTTTCCTATGTCATGGATGGACCCTGGCATACGGATTCCCTCGATTTTCTCCTGAGGTAATTCCATCTCGGTGGCAATGGCCCGGGCAAGGTCTGCCGACCGGATCTGATGACCGGATGTATAGGGATCTCTGGACTCCACAGCGGACACCATGACCTGAACGGTGGC
>CAIVDK010000299.1 GCA_903904655.1 uncultured delta proteobacterium
AACCAACGCTGTCATCAATACCTTTTTCATATTCCCTCCTCATGTTGTAAGTTTTTTTTTCTTCTCTCACCCATGGCGCTTGCGGCAAGCATCGCACTGAGGACTTTTTCAGGTGTGATTTTCCCCGCTTCATGATGGATGCCTTCCTCGGGCGCACAGGCCTTCTCGGCCGCCTTCATCAGTTTTTCCCGGTCGGCGTTTACAAGACCAATATCGGCAAGTGTGGTCGGTAAGCCGATCTCCTCGCAAAACGCATAGACCGTATTGGTTTCCTGAGGCGAAGCATCCGCAAGCGCAAGACCTGTCAAAACGCCAAAGGCAACTTTTTCGCCATGGTAAAACGCATGGGTTTCCGGAAGCGCAGTCAACCCGTTATGAATGGAATGGGCTGCCGCCAATCCCGAGCTTTCAAATCCAATGCCGCTCAAAAGAATATTGGCCTCAATAATGTGGTTCAGTGCTGGTGTGACGATATGCTTCTCGACGGCAATTTTAGCGGCAGTGCCATACGCAAACAGGGTGTCATAGCAGAGTTTGGCAAGATTGAGCGCCGTTAAAGTGCTGTATCCTCCGCACGCGTTTAACGATTGGGTGCGGTCGCAGGACCTGGCTTCAAACCAGGTCGCCAGCGCATCACCCATTCCGGAAATCAGAAAACGCGCCGGGGCATTGGCTATAACCGTCGTGTCCACCAGCACCACCTGCGGGTTCATTTTTTGATAAAAAACTGAATCGAAAGCGCCTTCCTCCGAATAAAGAACGGCACAGCCGCTGCATGGCGCATCAGACGAGGCAATGGTGGGAACAATGATCACCGGGATGCCGGCGCGGTCCGCGGCGATTTTTGCCGTATCGATGGTTTTGCCGCCACCCATGCCGACGAGAATGTCCACCTTCTCGCTGCTGATGACACGGGCCAGATGGTTTAGTTCTTTTTCACAGCACTCCCCGTGAAACGGCTCGATGACAATCGCATTTTCAGCCAGATCAGCGGCGTAGGGGACAAGAACTTTGTCTTTCGCTGAAGGCGACGCCAGGATCAATCCTTTCTTACCAAACCAATGGACCCAATGGGCCAGTTGATTCAAAACCCCCTCGCCCTGGATGTATTTTCCGGGAAAAACCGCTTTCAAAAACATATTGGCTCTCCTTTTGGTCTTTGGTTTTTACACTAATCTTTACTTAAAATCAAATAATCATCATTGAATGCCGGGACAAACTGTGGTTATGAATAGATATGCCAGACAGGAAAATTTTATGACTCAAAAATCCAAACCGGTCGAAATCGATTTCAATTCCGAATTCCAGCGGGCGATGACGCTCATGGAGGAGACGCAAAGAAACATCCTGATCACCGGGCGGGCGGGCACGGGAAAATCAACCCTGCTTACCTATTTCCGCAAGCACACTAAAAAGAAAGTGGTGATTCTAGCGCCAACGGGCGTGGCGGCAGTCAATGTCGAAGGCCAGACAATCCATTCTTTTTTTCATTTCAAGCCAAATGTAACGCCGGCGTCGATCAAAAGAAAAAAGAAGACGGAAAAAGATAAACCGACCCTCTATAAGAAACTAACCGCGATAATCATTGATGAAGTGTCGATGGTGCGCGCCGATCTGCTCGACTGCATCGACAAATTCCTGCGGCTCAACGGCCCGGATGAAAAGCAGCCCTTCGGCGGCGTTCAGATGATTTTCATCGGCGATCTGTATCAACTGCCGCCGGTGGTCACGTCTGCGGAGCGCGATATCTTCAAAAGTCACTACCCGACGCCCTATTTTTTCAGCGCGAAAGGTTTTGACCAATTGAATATTGAATATGTCGAACTGGAAAAAGTCTATCGCCAGAAAGATGATGAATTTGTCCGTCTGCTCAACACGATCCGCAACCGTTCCGTAACGGATGACGATCTGGCACAATTTAATAAACGTTGCGATCCCCAGTTTGAAGCGCCTCCCGGTTCCTTCTACCTGTCGCTGACCAGTACCAATGCTCTGGCCGATACGATCAACGAAAAGTGCTTGGCCGAATTGCGAGGCTCGGTCTGGAAAGCCGCAGGCCGGATCGAAGGCGATTTCGGCAAGGAATATTGGCCGACGGCCGTGGATTTGAAACTGAAAAAAAACGCGCAGATTATGCTGCTCAATAATGATTCCCTCGGCCAGTGGATCAACGGCACCATCGGCAAAATTCGAAAGTTTGAACAAGACGATGACGGCGAGGATGTGATTGTGGCCGAATTGGACAACGGCGATACGGCGCGCATCACACCCTACACCTGGAAAATTTATCGTTTTTTCCTGAAAAACGACGAGCTGCGCTCGGAGGAAGTCGGATCGTTTACGCAGTATCCGGTTCGTCTGGCCTTTGCGGTCACCATTCACAAAAGCCAGGGGAAAACATTTGAAAATGTGGTGATCGATGTGGGACGCGGCACGTTTGCCCATGGTCAGATGTATGTGGCTCTCTCACGCTGCACCACGCTTAACGGCATTGTCCTCAAACAGCCGCTGAAGAAAAGCCATATCTTAATGGACTGGCAGGTTGTAAAATTCCTCACGGGCATTCAATACGCGCAAGCAGCTAAAACGTTCAGTCGCGAAGACAAGATGAAAATGATCGAAACGGCGATTCTCGAAAAGAAAGATATCGAAATTGTTTACCTCAAGGGGCAGGATGAAAAATCGCGCAGGATGGTGCGTCCCCTTTTTATGGGTGACATGGAATATAAAGGATATCCCTACTTGGGACTCACTGCTTTCTGCCTGGAGCGCAGGGAAAAACGGATTTTTAACGTAGATAAAATTCTGGAAATTGCCGAGCCGGAATAAGAAATGGGTTGCAAAGAATCGGTTTCCTGCCACTCTTGGTCATCCGTATTATTTCTCCGGATTATCCTTCAGTCCCATTCTCACTTCCGTGGTCTTCCACTTCAGGTTGACCGTCCGCTTCTTCCCTGCCGTGATCACTACGCCTTTTGCAGTCCGCGTCTTGCCGTCCAGAATGGCCTCGATATCATAGCCGCCGGGCGGCAGATCGATGATCAGCCACGGCCCGTTTTCGGCGCGACCGCGGAAGATGGTTTTCCCACCCGCGCTCACCGTCACATCAGCGTCGCAGAGCATGTGCCCCTGATCGGTTGCGAATATCAACTTCAGCGGGTAGAGCTGCGGCAGCGTCCGGCGTTCCTCCGTGCTCACGCCCATACTGTAGTAGCGGATGTTATTGTATTTCTGGATGGGGACGGGCAAGTCAGCGTCGGCTGCTTTCGTCCACCCCGGCGGCACGACGATGATGATCGCGGCAAGCACTACACCCAATATCTTCTTCATGATGCGAGACCTCCCTGGATTATGGTCTCACCCTCTATCACAATTACTACAACAATATCATCAATTACTTGTGGTTCCTGAAGCAATAAATAGCCACAGACATCTGGTCCGCTTTGTGGTAAC
>CAIVDK010000300.1 GCA_903904655.1 uncultured delta proteobacterium
GCATCCACATCCACTTCCACCGCATCTTCCAGAAATTTATCAATTAAAATCGGGTGGCCGGGTGAAACAAGAAGCGCTTTACCCATGAAGGTTCGTAACGTTTCGGGGTCATAGACAATTTCCATGGAGCGTCCGCCCAGCACATAGGAGGGGCGCACGAGCACCGGATAACCGATACGGCGGGCGGCCACGAGCGCCTTTTCCACATCCATCGCCGTGTCGTTATCCGGCTGATTGAGATTTAGTTTATGAACAATTTCCTGAAACAGGTCGCGGTTCTCCGCCCGATCAATGGCAGTAGGCGAGGTTCCGATAATCGGCACGCCCGCCGCTTCCAGGCCGCGCGCCAGGTTGAGCGGCGTTTGACCGCCGAACTGGACAATCACCCCATCTGGTTTTTCCGTCTGGATGATATGCAAAACGTCTTCGAGCGTCACCGGTTCGAAAAACAGCTTGTCGGATGTGTCGTAGTCCGTGCTCACCGTCTCGGGATTCGAGTTGATCATGATGCTCTCGATGCCTTCTTCGCGCAGTGCAAATGACGCATGAACACAGCAGTAATCAAATTCAATCCCCTGGCCGATACGGTTGGGTCCGCCGCCGATGATGGCCACCTTCTTTTTGGCCGATGGCCTCGATTCATTTTCAGTTTCGTAGGTGGAATAATAATAAGGCGTGTAGGCTTCAAACTCAGCCGCGCAGGTATCCACCAGTTTATAGACCGGAATAATCTTTTCCCGTTCGCGCCACTGGCGAATCTCCAACTCTGTTTTATTCCAGAGCGCGCCCAAAGTTCTGTCCGAAAAACCCATCTGTTTGGCGGCGCGCAGGAGTTCCGTCGAAGGTTCCGAGCTTTTCAGTTCATCTTCCGCATCAAGGATGTCTTTAATCTGGTGCAAAAACCAGGGATCAACTTTGGTGAGTTCGTAGACTTCTTCCACCGGCATGCCGTTGGCGAGCGCCGCTCCGATATAAAAAAGCCGAAGGGAGTTTGGTTTGACAAGTTTGCTTTTGACGATCATTTTTCTTTCCTGGGGATCGGCAGGCAAATCCTGACCAAAACCGAAACGGCCGATTTCCAGCGAACGGATGGCTTTTTGCAGAGCTTCCTTAAAAGTACGGCCGATGGCCATCGTCTCACCGACCGACTTCATCGACGTCGTGAGAAAATCCTCAGTCTCGGGGAATTTTTCAAACGTCCAACGTGGTATTTTTACGACGCAATAATCGATGGTCGGTTCAAACGATGCCATCGTCTCGCGCGTGATATCATTGGGTATTTCATCCAGCGTGTAGCCGACAGCGAGCTTGGCGGCGATTTTCGCAATCGGAAACCCGGTAGCCTTGGAAGCCAGCGCCGACGATCGCGATACGCGTGGATTCATTTCCACAACAATCATTTCGCCGGTTTGGGGATGGATGGCAAACTGCACATTGGAGCCGCCTGTTTCAACGCCGATTTCCCGCATGATGGCGATGGCGGCATCCCGCATGACTTGATATTCGCGATCCGTCAGCGTCTGTGCGGCTGCAACCGTGATGGAATCGCCGGTATGCACGCCCATCGCGTCGAAGTTTTCAATGGAACAGATGATGACGACGTTGTCCGCCTTGTCGCGCATCACTTCCAGTTCGTATTCTTTCCAGCCCAGCACGGATTCTTCAATCATAACCTCGGTAATCATGCTGGCATCGAGCCCGGTCTTGGCGATATCCATCAACTCCTCGCGGTTGTAAGCAACGCCGCTGCCGGTACCGCCCAACGTGAAGGAAGCCCGGATAATAATCGGAAAACCGATGGTTTCGGCAATTTTGAGGACGTCGTTCATGTTGCGGGCAAAACCGCTATTGGGCATTCTCAGGCCGATCTTTTCTATGGCATGACGGAATTTTTCACGGTCTTCAGCTTTATGAATAACAGGAAGTGAGGCACCGATCATTTCCACGCCGTATTTTGCAAGCACGCCGCTTTCGGCCAGTGCCACCGCTATGTTGAGTCCTGTCTGACCGCCCAGTGTTGGCAAGAGCGCGTCGGGACGTTCCCGGGCAATGATTTTCTCCACGGCTTCCGGGGTAATCGGTTCGATGTAGGTGCGGTCGGCCATTTCAGGATCGGTCATGATCGTTGCGGGATTGCTGTTAATCAGAACAACTTCATAACCTTCCTCGCGCAGTGCCTTGCAGGCCTGCGTTCCAGAATAGTCAAACTCGCAGGCCTGACTGATAATAATCGGCCCGGACCCGATGAGCAGTATTTTTTTGATGTCTGTACGTTTAGGCACTAATTTTTACCAATTCATCTAAGTACTTCCCATTCCCCGAGGGGAAAGGTGCTCTTTCCAGCGCTACGCTTAATTTGACCATTTTCACCCTCCCCTTAATCCCCTCCCCTCAAGGGAGGGAAACCATTTAATGCCCTCTCCCTTGAGGGGAGAGGGTTGGGGTGAGGGTGAAAACTCTTTACTCCCACTCAATCGTGCTGGGCGGTTTGGAGCTGATGTCGTAAACCACGCGGTTGATGCCACGCACTTCATTAATGATACGTGTAGAAATGTGCGCCAGCACATCCTGCGGAAGCCTTGCCCAGTCGGCGGTCATGGCGTCATCGCTGGTAACCGCGCGGATCGCCACAATGTTTTCATACGTGCGCTGATCGCCCATGATGCCGACGCTTTTAAGCGGCAGCAACACCGTAAACGACTGCCAAAGCTTGTAATAGAGATCGGCGGCGCGGATTTCCTCAAGCAGAATTGTGTCGGCCTTACGCAAAACCGACAGACGCTGTGCGGTCACTTCGCCGATAATGCGGATCGCGAGACCCGGTCCGGGAAAAGGCTGACGCCAGACGACATCATCGGCCAGTCCCAACTCTTTTCCCAACAGCCGCACTTCATCCTTAAACAAGTGTTTGAGCGGTTCCACCAGTTTTAAATTCATTTTTTTGGGCAGGCCACCGACATTATGATGCGACTTGATCACCGCACTGGGACCGCCGAAGGCGGAACGCGACTCGATCAGATCGGGATAAAGCGTCCCCTGCGCCAGAAATTTTACGTTTTTTATTTTATGCGCTTCCTGATCAAACACTTCAATAAAGGTGCGACCGATGATCTTGCGCTTCTTTTCCGGATCGGTCACGTCTTTTAATTTATCAAGGAATAGTTTCCCAAAACGGGCAAAACGCAAATTGATCTGCAGATGCTTTTTAAACATTTCGATGACGCGCTCGGCTTCACCCGCCCGCAACACGCCATTGTCCACAAACACGCAGGTGAGTTGACGGCCTATGGCTTTGTGCAAAAGCACAGCCGCAACCGATGAATCCACGCCGCCGGAAAGCCCCAGAATGACTTTTTCTGATCCGACCTGCTCGCGGATTTCCTCTATCGCGTGCGTGACAAAGGATTTCATCGACCAGGATTTTTTACAGTGGCAGACAGCAAACAGGAAATTGGCCAGTATTTTTTTACCGGCTTGCGTATGGATGACTTCGGGATGGAATTGCAGGCCGTAAAAATGACGACAGACATCTTCGGCTGCCGCCACTTGCGTATTCGAGGTGGATGCGGTTATTGTAAAACCATCGGGCAATGTGCCGATGGAGTCGCCGTGGCTCATCCAGCACTGTGTTTTCTTATTAACGCCTGCGAACATGCCCTTTTGTTTTTTGACGCTGAGTTCGGCAAAGCCGTATTCGCGCTTTTTTGATTCGATCACTTTACCGCCCAGAGAATCGACCATGTATTGAAGGCCATAACAAATTCCCAGCACAGGAATACCGAGTTGAAAGATATCTTTGTCCACGCGCGGCGCGCCTTTGGAGTAGATGCTGGCCGGGCCGCCGGATAGAATAATGCCTTCGGGTGCAAGCGCCTTAATCGCTCCGA
>CAIVDK010000301.1 GCA_903904655.1 uncultured delta proteobacterium
CGTCAATCTTCCGATTAATCCGGGTGGAACGATGACCGGCATGCCGCTTTTCAGACCGTGCGCACTGCCTTTGTTGATCCAGAGAGTTTTGGAAAGGGCTGCCTGCTCCCGGCCGATGACCCGGGCGGCAATAGGACTTTGGTGATAATCATTTTGTAATGAAAGAAGTTTTTGCAGTCTTTGCGCCTCCAGGTAGCCTTCTTTGTAGAGGATCAATTCCGTCTGGAGCCCTGCTATTCTATTTTTCAGAATTCTATTGTCTTCTTCCAGCTCAACCAGATGAATATAGCGCGTCCAGGCCTTACTGACACTTTCGATGGGCGCGTTAAGTATTTTTTGCACAGGCGCTGCCGCTTCCAATACCAGTTTATTAACAAAACTCGTACCGGAATCGTATTTCAAACTATACGAAAGCACGATCAGAGCCGCAGTAAAAATGGCGCCAACAAAGATGATGGTTCGATAATTCTTAAAAAACATTCTCTACCTGGTTCAGGAAACCAATATGAGTAAACTCAGACCTGAATGGTGATGTCTTTGAGCACATCCAGTTGATCCAGGGCCATACCGGCGCCACGGGCAACAGCGGACAGGGGGTCATCGGCAATCGTGATGGGCAGACCGGTTTCTTCCCGGATCAGAACATCTATGTTTTTCAATAAAGCGCCGCCTCCGGTCAACACAATTCCACGGTCAACAATATCACCGGCAAGTTCCGGCGGGGCATTTTCCAAAGCATCTTTAACCGCGTCGACAATCAACGTCACGGGTTCGATAATCGCTTCCCGGATTTCTTCAGAGTTTGTTTCGATGGTCTTCGGAATGCCTGAAATCAGATCACGTCCTTTGACAGCGATCGTTTTTATTTCACTCATCGGATAAGCGCAACCGATTTCCATTTTAATGATTTCCGCCGTTCTTTCCCCGATTAGTAAGCTGTATTTACGCTTCATGTACTGAACAATTTCTTCGTCGATCTTATCCCCGGCCACCCGCACTGATTTGGCATACACAATACCTGCCAAGGAGATAACGGCTACCTCCGTGGTGCCGCCGCCGATATCGACCACCATGGAACTGATGGGCTCGGCAATCGGCAACCCCGCGCCGATAGCCGCCGCCATGGGTTCCTCAATCAGATAAATCTCACGGGCGCCGGCCGACTCGACGGTTTCACGTACCGCACGGCGCTCCACTTGCGTAATGCCGGACGGCACCGAAACAATAATCCGGGGTCGCACCAGCGATTTGCGGTTGTGAACGCACAAAATAAAATGTTTCAGCATGGCTTCCGTAATATCGAAATCCGCGATGACACCGTCGCGCATGGGGCGAATGGCAATAATATTGCCTGGTGTGCGCCCCAGCATGCTTTTGGCTTCATTGCCGACCGCCAACACTTTTTTTATTCCACGGTGATCCTTGTGCACGGCAACAACAGAAGGTTCATTTAAGACAATTCCCTTTCCTTTAACATAAACCAATGTATTGGCTGTTCCAAGATCAATCGCCAGATCATTGGAAAACTTTCCCAGAATATAATCGAACAGCATGTATCCTCCTGTTTTCCCCTCAATATGTCGTATTTATATATTATTTTGTCTATATCGCATTTCATCCCGCTAAGCAACGAATTTTTAAAATGTATTTGCAATTTGTAAATGACTGTAATACTAACGGTAAAGATTTTACTTATTATGAGTTATTCAACCACCTCGCAGCAAGCTGTCTAGGTATGAAATGAACGTCATTAATATCGCAGCAAGCTGCGGAGAATTAACGCTCGTCCCGCAACAGCGGGATTCAACATTCGCATTCGAGGTGACTATATGCTGAAGTTTTTTCGCAAACACGCACGAGGCTGGTTCATGCTTATCTTCATGGCCATTATTATTTTTGTTTTTGTCCTTTATTTTGGAACAGATAGAGGCTCAAAGACAACCAATGCGGTCGCAATCGTCGACGGCACTGTCATCAGCGAATCCGAATATTATAACGAATACTCAAAAATGACGGATATGGTAAAAGCGCGTTACGGTGGCGCCTTAACAGCGGATGAACTCAAGCAGATGGATCTGAAAAAAACAGCATATGACAACCTGATCAACCGCCAGATTATTATTGCCAAAGCAAACGATTTAAAACTGCAGGTATCCGATGACGAGTTAAGGCAAATGATCACGACCATGCCCGCCCTGCAAACGGACGGGAAATTTGACAACTACAAATATAAACAATTATTACGCTATAATAAGTTAACCGCCGAAGATTTTGAAGCCAGCCAGAAAATTAACTTGGCAGCCGGAAAAATTGAAACCATTATTCGTGAGGGGATCAAAGTATCCGATCAGGAAGTGATGGATCTATATGCTTTGCAGAATCAAAAAATCAACCTCAATTTCGTTCAAATTTCCGGCGCCGACATAACCAGGCAGGTCACTCCATCAGCCAGCGATCTGGAAAATTATCTCAAAAATAACAGCAACGCCTTTCGCGTTTCCGAACAGGCAAAAGTTAAATATCTGTATTTTGCCGCCGAGACATTTTCTCCCGCTGAAATCAGCCCTTCCGACATCAAAGATTACTACAATCGTCGCAAAGAAAACTACAAAAGCAAAGACGGCAAGCCCCTGGGACTGGAAGAAGTCAAACCGATGCTCATCAAAGAACTGAAGCAAGGCCGGGGTATGCAAAATGCCTTTGCCGAAGCCAAGAAAGCGCACGATACAATCTACCAGGAAGACAATTTTGACGCTTATGCCGCAAAGAGTAATTTAAAAGTTCAGATTGCCGATTTTTTCCCACTCAACAAACCACCGTTGGCATTCGCGTCATTGAAGGATCTGGCACAACAACTGGCGGGTTTGCAGAAAAATGATATCAGCAAAGTTATGGCCACCGACAACGGCTACTACCTCATCCGCATAGACGATAAAAAGGCCGCCTATATGCCGCAGCTCAAAGATATAGAGAATGACGTTCGGCAAAACTATCTGAAGAGTGAACAAGATAAAATCGCCGCCGAGGAAGCCGCGACCATGGTGGAGAAACTGCGAAAGGGAGAAACCCTAAATAAGCTTGCTCAGGAAAAAGGCTTCAAAATACAGGAAACCGGTTTGTTCCAGCCCGGAAATGTTATTCCTAAGCTCGGTTCTCATCCAGAAGCCATGGAAATACTTCTGTCTCTTTCCTTGAACCATCCCTATGCGGAAAAGCCCATGAAAATCAACGATACGTATGTGATTTTCAAACTCATAGAGATGAGCACGCTGGACATGAAAGATTTCGAAACCAAAAAAGAGATATACAAGCAAGTGGCGATGAACCTGAAAAGAGAAGAAGCGATGAAATCATGGCTGGAAGGAAACAAAGCAGCGATGATTAAAGAAAAACGGCTCAAAATCAATAAAGAGGCAAAGGATTTATAGAGGGTGTCATTAATCCCTACTCGCTTCGCTCGCGGGATAATTCGACAAGTTTCATTAAAAAGGGAAGAACACGATGACCGTTCTTCCCTTTTTAATTTTTGGTGGAGATGAGCAGGATCGAACTGCTGGCCTCTTGAATGCCATTCAAGCGCTCTCCCAGCTGAGCTACACCCCCAATCAAGACTTCCTGAAGCGACAGGCCCCCTTAACATGCGCTTTTGTGGCTTGTCAACAGTTTTTAGCTTGACATTTTGCCCCTCGTCTATATAATCGCGCCCGTGCCGGAGTGGTGAAACTGGTAGACGCAGGGGACTCAAAATCCCCCGAGGGCAACTTCATCCCGGTTCGATTCCGGGCTCCGGCACCA
>CAIVDK010000302.1 GCA_903904655.1 uncultured delta proteobacterium
AAAGGACGCGCCTTTGGCACTGATGAGAAAAACCGTTCGGGAAGGGCTGGAAACGATTGAACCTTGAAATAGACATGCAAGACAATGTTGCAGCCGTTTACGTTCCCGGTTCGAAAAGTTTAACGCAAAGGGCGTTAATTGCCGCCGCGCTGGCCCGGGGACCGTCGTTGATCCGGCATGCGCTCGTGGCCGAAGATACCGGGCATTTGATTGCCGGATTGCAAAAACTAGGCGCTCGCATTGAGCCGGTCGCCGAAGGTTTTGCCGTCGTCGGCACCGGCGGAGTCATTACCAATAAATGCCATAAAATATTTCTAGGCAATAACGGCACGGCGCTGCGGTTTCTCACGGCGCTGGTCTGTCTGGGGCGAGGACGTTATGTATTAACCGGCGAGGAGCGCCTGTGCGAGAGACCGGTCGGGCCCTTGGTTTCCACGCTTCAGGAGATGGGAGTTGCGATATCCTGCCGCAATAACTGTCCACCGGTGGAGGTGACGGCCAACGGCCTCAAAGGCGGCCGGATCACTCTGACCGATATCGAAAGCTCTCAGTATGTATCCGCGCTGCTTTTGTGCGGACCTTATACCGCCAAGGGCATTGAGTTGATTCTGGAAGGAAATATTGTTTCCACGCCGTATATTGATTTAACGATCGGCGTGATGAGTGATTTCGGCGCGAATATCATTCGCACAGGTAACCGGCACTATCTCGTTGGGACACAGCATGTTTATTCCGGACGCGATTATTATGTGGAAGGGGACGCCTCCAGCGCTTCTTATTTTTTTCTGGCCGCCGCGCTCACGAAAAAACGCATCCGTGTTCACGGCGTTAAAAGAGAAAGCGTACAGGGAGATATCCGTCTGCTCACTATTCTGGAAAAACTCGGCTGCCGGATCACAGGCGGCGAGACCTGGGTGGAAGTATCCCGGAGGCAGGATCTTGCTTCAGGCGACATGATATTTGATATGGGTGATATGCCGGATATGGTGCCGACTCTCGGCATTCTTGCCGCTTTCCGCAAAGGGCGGACAATGATCACCAATGTCGCACATTTAAGAATCAAGGAAAGCAATCGTCTGGCGGCGATGGCGACCGAGCTCAATCGGATCGGCATTCGGGCATCCGAACTGCCGGACGGCCTGATCATCGAGGGAGGAAGCCCGCGCCCCGCCGCCATAGAAACCTATAACGACCACCGGATTGCGATGAGTTTTGCCGTTGCGGGGCTGATGACGCCGGGACTTTCGATTGCCGACAAAAAGTGTGTGGATAAATCTTTCCCCGGTTTCTGGCAGGAGCTTAAAAAAATATGAAAGTCATCATCATCGGCTACAGGGCAACCGGAAAGTCAACCGTAGGCTTGCTTCTGTCCGAAAAGCTTCAAATTCCGTTTGTGGATACCGATCAGTTGATCGAGGATACGGCGGGCATGCCGATTAAAGCATTGGTGGCCCGCCATGGCTGGGAGACATTCCGGAAAAAAGAAACAGAGGCGATTGCTTCGCTTTGCGACGGAAATCTTTGTGTCGTGGCTACCGGTGGCGGCGCGATCCTATCCGGGGTAAACAGGGAATTGTTGAAAAATATGGGAACCCTGATATATTTGAAAACGCCCTTGCCTGATATTGTTGAGCGGCTGAAACAAGATGCGCAAGCCGAACAGATCCGGCCTCAATTTACATCCGGAAATCTTATAGAGGAGACGATTGCCGCATTGGAGGAGCGCATTCCCATCTATGAGTCGACTGCCGATTTTACGGTGGACACAAATGGCAAAAGTATTGCACGGGTCAGCGACGACATTTATCAGCATTTGCTTGAAGCGGGCATTGTATCCGATATCAACAAAACGAAAAAAATAATCAACCACCTCGCAGCAAGCTGTCGAGGCATGAAATGAACGTCATTATATCGCGAGCAAGCTCGCGGAGAATTGACGCTCGTCCCGCAACAGCGGGATTTAAAAATAAACTTTAGTGGGAGAACGTATGGCGGGAAATACTATTGGCTGCGTGTTTTGCGTGACAACCTGGGGGGAGTCGCACGGCGCCGCGACAGGCGCGGTGATCGACGGCTGCCCGGCCGGGATGGATCTGGCTGAGGCCGATATTCAGCAGGCCCTGGATCGCCGCAAGCCCTCAAAGGGTGCGGCTTCAACATCGCGCGGGGAAAAAGACCGTGTGGAAATCCTGTCTGGTGTTTTTGAGGGAAAAACAACCGGCACGCCGATTGCGCTCCTCATCCGCAACATCGACGCCCGACCGTCGAATTACGATGACCTGAAAGATGTTTTCCGGCCCGGGCACGGTGATTATACTTACTATAAAAAATATGGTGTCCGCGACTGGCGAGGGGGTGGGCGTGCCTCGGGCCGGGAGACCGTCGCCCGCGTTGCCGCTGGAGCCGTCGCCCAAAAAGTGATTGCTGCCGCCGGCATGGAGGTGATCGCTTACACGAAAAGCATCGGCGGGATTGAGATCAATACCGCGGGCTTGATACCCAGTCAGGATTTGAAGGCAAAAGTACGTCAGAGCGCGCTGTATTGTCCTGACGATCAGGCTGCGGCGGCCATGGAAGAGCGGCTGGCCGCCGTCCGCAAGGAAGGCGATACGCTGGGCGGTGTGGTAGAGATCATTGTGCGGGGGTGCCCCGCGGGTTTGGGCGAGCCGGTGTTCGATAAGATGGATGCGGATTTAGCGGAAGCCCTGATGAGCATT
>CAIVDK010000303.1 GCA_903904655.1 uncultured delta proteobacterium
ACCAGTCCCACGATTTCTTTCTTTTCAACGGTAAAACTTACACCATCAACGGCTTTTACGACACCTTTCTTGGTATAGAAAAAGGTATGCAGATCCTTGACGGTGAGTACTTTCTGTGTTGGTGTGTTTTGAGATTCCATTTTCATCATCGCAGTTTCTGTTTGGGGTCAAGGAGTTCCCGAATCCAATCCCCTGTCAGGTTAAAACCGAGTACGGCAATCACGATGGCAATTCCCGGGAATGCAACCAGCCACCATGCATAGGTTATATACTGCCTCCCCTCGGACAGCATCAGGCCCCAATCACAAGACGGCGGCTGGGTGCCGAGGCCGAGGAAGCTCATCGTCGCGGTAAGAACAATGATCCCGCCAATGTCGATCGTTGTCAGAATAATGATGGTGTTAAAGATATTCGGCAGGATGTGGGAAAACATAATGCGCAGGTTCCCGCACCCCGCCACTCTCGCCAGGCGGATGAAATCACGCTGCTTCAGGCTCAGCGTCTCACCTCTCACGATGCGGGCGTAACCGGGCCACCCCATGATCCCGAAAGCGAGAATAAGGGTTTCGGCGCTGGGGCCGCGGATACTGGCCAGGATAAATATGACGATAATCGCGGGAAGGGAAATCCAGAAGTCGGCAAGACGCATGAGGAACATATCTGTCTTGCCGCCGACAAAACCGGAGATCAGGCCGATCACAATGCCGATGGTTCCATAGAAAGCGATGCAGCCCAGGCTGATGAGGAAAGACATGCGGGATCCGTAAATCAGACGGCTTAAAACATCCCGGCCCAGCATATCGGTACCGAGCCAATTTTTTACGGAACCCCCTTCCTGCCAGAAGGGCGGCAGGGTCTGATTCCCGAGATTCCCGGCGAAAGGATCATAAGGGGCAAGAAAATCGGCAAAAAGAACGGCCAGGAAAAAGAGTGCAAGACATGTGAGGCCTATATAAGGCAGCCTGATCCGTCCCGCCCGTTCTTCACTACTTCCGTTAATTTTCTTCAATTTTGCAAACAATGGCGTTATCCTTCAATTACAATTAATGTAAATTAATCCTTTATTGATAGCGTATCCGGGGATCGATATAGGCATAGACGATATCAACAAGCAGGTTCATCACCACGACAATAAAAGTGACAAACATGACGAATATCTGAACTACCGGGTAATCACGGCCGAAATAGGATTCCATCACCAGCCTGCCGATGCCCGGCCAAGCAAAGATCGTCTCCACGACGACCGAACCGAGGATCAAGGCCCCAAAGACACCGAAGACGACCGTCACAAGGGTGATGCTGGCATTTCTCAAGGCATGGAGCAAGATGACATAGACCTCGGGAACCCCTTTGATCCGTGCCATCACAACGTATTCGCTCTTCAGGGCATCGAGCATGGCCGACCGGCTCAGACGGGTGAAAAGAGCAATCGGATAGAGGCTCATGCAGAAGGCCGGCATGATATAATGCAGGGGTGTGTCGCTGCCCGAAATGGGCAGGAGACGAAGGCTGACGCCGAAAAAGAGGATCAGCATCATCCCGACCCAGAAAGAGGGCAGAGACATGCCGGCCAGGGCCATGACTCTGCCTACGCGATCGATCCATGAATCACGCCTTACCGCCGAAATAATCCCGATCGGAATCCCCACGCAGAAAGCCAGGCAAAAGGCTGTAAGCCCGAGCTTTATGGTGGCCGGCAGGCGTTCGAGAAGGACGGTGAGCGCCGGTTCGGAATACTTGAAGGACAGGCCGAAATCACCATGAACCGCATTTTTGACAAAGATCCAATACTGAGCCGGCAGAGATTTATCGAGACCGAATTTCTCAGTCAATACCTTTTGATCCCGGGGTGTGGCATCCGGCGGCAGCATAATCGCCACCGGATCGGCGCCACCCATGCGGAAGACAAAAAACACCACGGTCAGAACGACATAAATAATCAGAAGCGCAATCGCGATCCTTTTGATGATATAGCCCTGCATGAAAACCTTTCCTCTCTCTTAATCATAGACTACTTGACAATCTTTACGAGGTGGAGGTTGAAAATAAATGCCTCCTGGGGGGCCCAGTTATACTCCACCCGGTCGCTTGTGGCATAAATCATGTTCAGCCCGAAAAGTGATGTGCTGGAAGGATTTTCCATCCACATGCCGTGATATTTTGCCAGTAGTCCGGCCCGCTTTTTTTCATCCAGTTCCCGAGCCTGGGCATCGATCAGGTCGTCCATCTCCTTCTTGTGCGGCCGGTCGGGCCAAGCCGAGTAGGGGCTATTGCTCTTCATGGAAAGCATGAGTCTCGTGCTCGGATCACGCCCCCCATGCCAGGCAAAAAGCAATAAGGGACCGATCCTCGGGTCCTTGGTCCGGGAGTAAGTTGCCATTGTTCCTGCTTCGAGCTGACGCAGTTTCACCGTAATCCCGATGTTCTGCAGATATTGCTGAATGGCGGCGGCGACAAGCGATGCATTGGGCACATCGCTTCCGTAGGTCAGCATGATCGGGTACCCCGGCTTGTAGCTTGATTTTTTCAGGTATTCTTTGGCTTTCTGGGGGTTGAAATCGAACTTGATCTTCGGATCATACCCCAATTCCGTCTTACTGGCGTAAAGATAGAGGGGATACCCTTCCCCAAGGAAGACCTTGTCAACGATTTCCTGGCGGTTGATGGCATGCTTGATGGCGTAACAAAAGTACTGATCCTTCATGATGGGGTCGGCGTAGGGCTTATGGGAAATCCCGTACAGGCTCGGCACCTTGTCGATGCGTTTGATCTTGACCCGCTTGTTCTTCTGCAGTTGCTTGACCTGATGCGGCAAGATATCCGACACAATGTCAAGCTCTCCCGTCTCCAGCATGGCAATGCGGGTCTGGTCGTCCGGAATGATGACAAACTGCACATTTTTGAAATTGGGTTTGTCTATATTGAATTCCTTTTTCAGGTAGCTGTACCCCCAGTAATCAGGATCCAGGGTCACGGTGACCGACTCGCCCACCTTGCGCGCCACAAACTTGAACATACCGCTTCCCACCGGGTTCTTCCGGAACTTTTCGGGTCCGACGCTATCGTAGTATTTCTTCGAGCAGATCCCGATCCACATCAGCTCTTTCCATCCCGCATAGGGCTCGAAAAAACGAAAGATGAGTGTTTGATCATCGAGCACTTCGATGGATTCAATTTCATCGAGGGGCCCCGCCATCATGTTGGCATTCTTGGGGTTCACGCACTGCTCGTACGTCCATTTGACATCGGCGGCGGTCAGGGGATCCCCCGTTTGAAAACGGGCGCCCTTTCTGATCTTTATCTTGATGTCTTTCTTATTCGGCATCACCTGCATCGATTCCGCAAGCGCGCTGAAAATACGATCGCCCGTTACCGGATCAGAGCCTAACAGTGGCTCATTCATCGTGAGGATCACGGGAATTTCGAATCCCGTTTTCATCTCCAGCATGTTCAACGTCGCTGGATCAAAGCGCAGGCCAACCCGGACGGTATCATTGCGGCTGGCATAAGCGACAACGGCCGGTATCGCCAGCACGACCCCCAGGAGTAATACCAAAACCCGACAAATAATCCTTTTACTCATTATCCCCTCCTCCTTATCTCCTCAAGGGTTTCAACGCCTCACCGGCTGTGAGGCCTGAAGCCCCGCGGAAAAGACTTTAAACTTTCATCAGCTACTTGAATGTCAGCGTCTTGAGCATGTCTAACAGCTTCTCCGGCGGCGTATTTCCTCCCACCGTCGTCGAATTAGACAGGTTGATCACTTTGTCTCCTTGATAGGCGACCAGAGCCGCGGTATGGAGCGTTGTTGAGAAGTCATATTTCCATTTGATGATCAAAGTCATCGCTTCGGTTCCGTCAGTCAGCTTCACCACACCCTTCGACTCGATTCTGTGCCGTGATGAACTGGGAGCCGACTCTTTGAGCGCTTTCAGGTAGGCTTCGGCCGCCGCATCACTGTCCAGGGCCGGCGCGTCCTTTGCTTTGTCGGTAATCGTCAGGGTTGCCACGGGAAGCGACCATTCATTGTTGTTCGCGATACGGAAGATTTCGCCCGGGAAGCCTTGCTGGGCTACCCAGTTCGCCGGAAATTGAACAGAAAATGCGGGAGATTTGTTGATGTATTTTCCCTCGGCATATTCGCCCAAGGCTGAATCTATCGTATAGGCCTGTAAGGTATAGGCCTGTGACAAAAGACACACCGCAACCACTAATAAAACCACCCCTCTTTTCCATAATTTTCTTTTCATCGTAAAACCTCCTCCTCCTTTAAGATTTATGACACGCAAAGATTTGATGTCACCACAGCAAACAACTTATCGTTCTCGCGATTGTTCATTCAGCCCTTCAAGGCGCAAAAAACGGCGTCCCCGATGCCGCCAGGAGTTCCAGATATTGATCGGGATATTGACGAACCAGTTCATCCAATTCTTTGGCGTTATCTCCGACCAGTATCCGCAGTTGATTGTTGCTGATGCCTTCGATAATGGCCTTGGCAGCCGCTTCAGGCGTTGCCATGCCTCCCCCCTCATACAATGCCTTCAGCGGAGCCGCCCGCGCTTCTGCCGCCGCGATTTTTTCTTCCCCGATGCTGCTCAGGTCGTATCCATTTTTCTCGATATAATTTTTCAGATGCTGCTCGGTTGTACCGGCAATATTGGTTCCCACGCCACCGGGGAAAACGCAGGAGACCGTTATAGGTATTTTGTGAATCATCATCTCGGCTGCCAGGGTTTCCGTAAAGGCGCGAACCGCCGCTTTGGCGGCATTATAGGGGGCAAAACGGGGAAAAGCGGCAATGGCGAAGATGCTAGAAATATTGACAATGTGAGCTTCCGGCCGCTGACGCAAGAAAGGAAGAAAGGCTTTGCAGCCGTAAACGACACCCCAGAAATTGATATTCATCAACGATTCGAAATACCCGTAGTCCAGGTCTTCGATCTCGATATTGGTTGAAACGCCGGCGTTATTGATGACCAGATCAACCTGACCAAACTCTTTATGGACATCCTCAGCAAAGGCATAAACCATCTCCCTTTGACTGACATCGAGTTTCCTCAACATGATTTGGCGATCTTCGCGGCCAGCCAGGGCGGCCGTTTCCTCGAGACCTTCCAGGTTGAGATCCGCCAGGGCCAGATGACACCCCAGTTTTCCCAGTGAAACGGCCAGGGCACGGCCCATCCCGGAAGCAGCCCCGGTGATAACAGCAACTTTTTGATTAAATGCTTTCACCGTATGATCCCCTTCCCTCAGGGCAACTGTCTGGCGATATCACTTCTCAGGACATTTTCGCCCCGGGTCATCAGGCATTCCCGATATTCCTTCACCGGAAGCCCGCTTAAGGCCTGGATAATGTGTGATTGCATGGGGTTCTGTTCAAAGGTCAGGGGATTCCATTTAACTTTTCCCTCACCTGAATAAGCCTCCCGGATGACAAACTCCTGCGGAAATACGGTGGCATGGCTCAGCGCCGCTCCGGGCTTCCCGATATTGGGAATATAGCGCCAGCCAAACCAATTGTAGCTGCCCATCATTTGATTCACAATGGTCAATTCTTCCGGTGACATTTGCCTGGGTTTCTGCAACTGCATTCGGAGAAAGTCGGCGCCTTCATAGCTGGCATGGGTAAATAGCCTGTCACCCGTTTCATGATGATCCTCAATATCGGCAAAAATCTTCGGGATGCCCGTGATTTCCCTGCCGGGCAGAATGGGGGTGGTCTTGCTTTCCCAGACCACAAGGGCGTAGCCGCCTTCCAAATGCACTTGGGCATGGTTGTAGGCCACGGGCACGGTAACACCGATCAGTTTGTAGCTGCCGCCGGCCATCCAATCGACGGCCCGGTTGATGGCGTAAGAGATCATCACCACAGGCTCCGTGATCTCAAAGGGTTCCGGGATATAGGCTTCGAGCATCTTCCGATCCGTTTCATAGCTTACCATAATCGATGTCACGTCGTGATAGGTTGTCGCCTGGGGTTGCCCTTCATAACCGCCGAAATGGGCAGGCATCAAATAGTTGTAATTTTCTGAAAATTTGAACATTAAAGATTTCCTTTCTTGCTTTTTTTCAAAGACCGGGCTTGATTTTGAACAAAGCCGTTGGTCAGCATTTTCGATCCGTCCCGGATGAGCTCAATCAGCTTTTCCTTATCGTATTGTCCCTGTGATTGTTCCATCCAATGCTTCATGGACGCAATGCCATGGACAAATATCCAGGCCATAAATTGAAAATAGCGCAGCTGCTCTTGCGATAAACCCGCCATTTTCGTATTGTTGGCCAGCTCTGCCACATGTGCGTCAAACAGCGTATCTCCAAACCGAGTTTGCATGGCGACATGCTTCTCGTCATTGATGGCGGCAAACAGGTGTGGTTCTTCCCAGGCAAAAAGAACATAGCCGATTCCGTGATTGAGGGCTATTACATCCGTCCGTGGCGCCGCTTCATACCCGGCCATTAGTGAAATGGCCTTTTTGACGACTTCCTCTTCGATTAGCTCCATGGTTGCAAATTGGGAATAAATAGGCATGGTGGACGTTTTGAGCGCTTTGGCAATGGATCGCGCCGACAGTTGCGCCCAGCCGCCCTGGCGAACAATCTCGAAAGCAGCAGCGATGATGCCCTCTCGTGATGTCTTATTTTTTGCAGGCATCTTCAACCTCCGTAAAGTATAACACTCGTTATTAATAACTAGTGTTATGCTTTAAGCCGAGGAGAATTGTCAAGTATTTTTTTAATTTTTTCAGAAATACTCATCCGACTGTTTTTATGGGATTTGTTAACAGCATCATCGAATGTCATCAGATCTATTGGCCCTGAAAGCACCATATAAACACAGGCAGGGGCGCCGGCATGGCGGAAAGCAAATTGATAGCGGTGAAACCGGGCCGGATCATGAGGTTCGGGGGCTTTACCACAAAGTTCTGTCGTGGTGCCGTCAGCGTTAAGCCGGGCAATGGCGTTTCACGCAGCCCCGCCAGTCCGCTTTCTTCATAGCGACCGATCTGTCACCGAAATGTCCGGCTGCATACCCCCAATATCGCCGCTGCTTCTTCCTGGCTCAAGCTCCCTTTTTGCCATCCCCCATATGCCTCTTCAAATCGCATCTTCCGAATCTCCTTTAGCCTCTCTGTCCTTCGCATCCGTCACCTCCAGCGGTGGCCATAACAAACCGGACATATCATTTGCTACTGACAAGTGCCAAGATTCCCTTGACACACAAGACCACGTTTCATATAACAATTAAGCAAAAAAAAATATTTATCAACTGAGGAAAGGAGTAATCAATGAAAATCAGATCTATAATCTATGGATTGATCCTTTTTTTGACTGTTCTATATTTAACAGGGACTTCTCAAGCAAGAGTCATCAATGATGCGGAATGTGGCTTCCAAGTAACGATTCCGAATAATTGGCAGACAAACTCATTTATGGATGGGATGGATAAGGTTTGGGCATTTGCTGCGCCCGACAACAATGCAGCAATTCGCATCAGAACTTTAAAGGTGCAACCTGGTTTGTCGATAGACACTCTTATATCCGTTTTTGAAACCCATATCTTGGGCGGGGGGCAAAGGCTCATAATAGAGCCTTATACTCTCAATGGGATTAACGGGAAAATGGCCGGATACAAAGGTCAATTCAACAACATCGATGTAGGCGTCGGGTGTTTTTATACCATCCAGAAGCGAAATGCATATATTGTGTGGAGTATGATTCCGATTTCTCTTTTTAACGCTCGATCGGCTGAAACAGATGCCATTATGAATACTTTCACCTTGTCAAGGACAGGGGCAAATCATTACCCGGCTGATGACAAGGATCTACCCAGAAAGCCTCACGGCTACAAGCCGATTGGGCCAGCCCTCGGAGACCGAAACTTCCAGTATCAGATCCTGACTGTTGATGACAGCGGATTTGAATTTCTTTATCCCAAACATTTCAAACGATTCCAGCAGTCCGAAGGGCAGACTCAGTGGGCCGATCCCGATGCAGCAACGGGTTCCAGGGTGGTCATGGTCGTGCAGACATTGATGCGCAGTGCGGGTAACACGATGGAGGCTGTTCATAACAGACTGATCAGCCAGGTTAAAAGCAACTCTGCGGCAAAGCTTTTAGGTTCGAAGCAACTCAGAATAAACGACATTCCATCCTATGAACTGCGGTTCACATTGAATCAGCAGGATCATCTGAAATATTTTTATTATCTGGTGCTTGATTTGCAAGGACCCAATGTGGCTACGGTTAGCTTTGTTGGCCCTGAATCCATGCAAGAAGAGATAGAACAGCATTTTGCCAAGCTCAAAGAGAGTGTCAAACAAACCCAAAAACCCGGGACAGGAATCGGAGTACCAGAGCCCACCGGCAAATGCCGCAGTCTTGGTCAAGTTTACACGGATGGAACAGGAGACAGTCGTACAAAAAAACGGGGCGGGTCTTATCTGGCCATTGCCAAAAAGGACATTCCGCTGACGTCTTCCATAAATATCAATGTTTTATCCGGGACTTTATCCTATGTCACCATCCATGCACGCTATGATGGCGGGACGTGGAGTACTGCCTATCAGGGACCGTTGACTAAACTTTCGGTAAACCAGTTCAAATCGTTTCTGAGCCAGCCCAATTGCTCGCACCTGATCGTTTCCGTAAACGGTGCTCACGAAGTATATACATCCATTCCCTGCAAGGCGAAAGTCAACATCTGCCAATAGGATGTTTATACAGACAACATTTTAGGGGATAGAATTCGTAAGAATATTACGCCATCGAAAAGTCTCTTTTTGAAGATTGTGGGGGAAAATTCCATTTTCCCCCACAATAAAATCTGTGATGGATGTTACCGTCTCTTCATACGATCAGCTTACGTCAAAGAGAATACGTCTTGAACTGAGCTTCCCACCGGGCGACATCGCAGCTTAATCCTTAGTGCTTTATGCAGCTGTCATAACAAGTCTGAAAACTTGCGCCTTGACCGGCACATCTATTTTCGCATATGTTCTGCTTGTCTTTTGCGGAGCTCTTCGTTTTTTGGGGAACACAAGTTCGTTTACAACTATCGTAGCAGGCCGTAAAACTTGTACTCTGCCCTTTGCACTTGTTATTACAAATATCATCGCACGAGTTTTGAGCCATCACCGGTGAACAAACCAAACCTAACAAAACTAATGCTAAAAGTAATTTTTTCATCTTTGATTCCTCCTTAGTTTTTTTTGCGCATCAGATCACGCATGTTTTTTGTAATTATTTTACATCAACATCATCGTTTTTTTCAACAATAATCGTTACTAGCCATGAAGGAACTGGTCGGGAAATTAATACTACTTCCTCGGAATATTGTCAAATAGAAAACCCGGATGGGTCTTTAGACCCGTTAAACACGCGAATCTAATCACCTGAAGGTGACCCGAGGTTCGGACTACATTGGTTTGTTACCCTTTGAATGCAACTTGGTATGACGCGACAACCGGGAACCCTACCCGGTTTCCCTTCCTGAATCACAGGGGCCGCAAATGGGACGGGTAAGTGAACGA
>CAIVDK010000304.1 GCA_903904655.1 uncultured delta proteobacterium
GTGATGATAGAGAGCTCTTTCTTTATCACTTTGGACAATCATTTTCTCGGCAATTTCTTCTGACACAGCATATAACTTCTGAATACGAATTTTGCGGAAAGTTATAGCACCGTGTAAAAATATGCTGACATGATTCGGATGTTCACGAAGGATATAAGAGCCGCATCGTCCTATAATAACTGCCGAACGTTCTTTTGCAATACGGCCTATTACTTCACTTTCGGTTTTAAATAACTCACGGTCTGATGGGGTAATAATTTGTGGCGGCACATAGGTATCCGGTGCAATTGCATAGGATCGTATGAATGCCTGCCAAAATGAAAGTACTTTTTCATCACGTGATTCCAACTCCTCTTTTAATACTGAAAGTTGTTTGGCTGCCTGACTGATGATTTCACGATCCGCATAGAATATTTCCAGTTTTTTTGCCAACTGCTGTCCCACATATGCCCCACCACAACCTAACTCGCGGCTGATTGTAATTGCAAACGGTGAAGTCTGTTTCATTCTTCATTTCTCCTGGATTTCATTAAAAATTAATTGTCTGTACAGCTATTCAAATGATACCTTTCTTCCATGCAAAAAGTAGTAAAGAATAATGGTCGCAATTATCATCAATACCATCATTAAATATAAACCACGGTATCCTGAGAAGGGAACAAGTAATCCAAATATATAAGGCCCTACGCCAACTCCTAAATCTAAAAAAATAAAAAAGGTAGACGTTGCCAGTCCTAATCTATAAGGCGGAGTTGCTTTTATAGAAATTGCCTGAGCACAGGACAAAAAGTTCCCATACCCTAATCCAATTAATATTCCGGCTAATAATAGAGTAATTCCATGAGTGGCTTGACTAAGTAAAAGCATGCCAATTGCAAAAATAAAAAGGCAAGGATAAATTACTACATTTGCACCTTTCACATCAAACAATCGACCGGAAAAAGGTCTTGAGACTAAGATGGCAATGGCATATACAAGAAAGAAGAAGCTTGCAGCTTCCTCTAACTGAATTTGGTTAGCATATAATGATATAAAAGTTAATATGCCAGAATAACTAAAAACAATGATTAATCCGACAATCGAAATCGGTATTGCTTTAAATTCAAGGAAATTGGAAATTTGAAAACTTTTTACAGCTTTTACTTGATCCTGCCGGGGTGATTTATAGGTCGGCTCGCTAACAGCAAAAGATATAGCCAGGCTAATGACAGCTAATATAGACGTAACGATAAAAATCATTTTAAAATCTGCATGCTGAATTAAAAAAATCCCTATAAAAGGACCTACCGCCATTGCCACTATTGTAGTCATGCTGTAATAGCCAATACCTTCTCCACGTCTACTTTGAGGAATGATTTGGGCAATTATTGTTCCCGCAGCTGTGCTGGCTACCCCATAAGCAATCCCATGTAAAAGCCTCATTATAATCAATAGTGGTAAATTGATTGCGGCAAAATATAATGCCGAGGTAATAATAAAAAAAAATGCGCCAACAATTAAAACTCTCTTACTCCCCGTATCTCCAATAATACGCCCAGTCCCTAATCGACCGATTAAAACTCCTATAACAAAAATACTCGCAACTAGTCCTGCTATGCCTGTAGAAGCATGAAATTTATCTATGGCATAAGAAGTCATAGTGACCATCAGCAATAAATATATCAAATATATTAAAAAATTAATCACGGATACGGTGATAAAATCCTTTGTCCATAGCCTTTCCTTGGTCATTTTATATTCCTTCTAAAAAGTTCATAATATTTTTTACCATGAGGGCTATGCTTGCTTACTGAAATGAGAGCCATGGTTTGATTTGACAAGATATTGCTTGTTCGTTAATGATCTCTGTGATTTTTTTTCTTATCTGTCAATTAAATTGACCCTTGAATATAAAACTCGGTGCCGATGTTTATCGACGGGCATTTCCCCTTGAACCGCTGCACTACTCTGGCAAATAAAACCGCCAGCTGCAAAACCATTCGGCGGGATGGAGATCAGGCGGGCAGCCAATACACTCCGTTTTAATACGTGCATCAATTGTTTCGGCAAAAGTGCGATATTCAACCAGCCCGGCGGATTTGCATGGATAATCTTCCAGCCCTCTTCGTTTCCGTGCCGATTGTACACGGCAGTCATTCATCTGAAAGATAATGCTCTGTGAGGAATCATCGACAATGGACTGAATATTAAGGCGCCCATACATCCTGAAACGTAATGCTTTTTTAAAACCATCTAATCCCGCCGGTTCTGGAAGCTGAAGAAAATTCTTAATGGAACTCGCTTCAAAGGGTGAAAACCGTGCCCAGCAGGAATCATTACAGCGCTTGGCTTCCCAAATATCATAATGAGACTCCACCGTTTGAAACCAAATCCCATCATTGGCCAGCCAGTTTTTGCTCATTTCTTCCATTATCTTTAATAATTCGTCTTTATTTTTTGATAAAAGAGCCGCCGGCACTCCGTCTTTTAAGTCAAAGCCGAATATTTCCGAGAGTCTTCGCATCTGGATGGGGTAGCTCTTTTCCCAGGTTTCATTCATGAGCTCCAGTGCTTTCGGCATGCCCAACTGATGCTCTACTTCCCTGAACCAAAGGGTATGATGTACAATCGTGCGATGAAGCAAATCCATAATAAGTCTTGCCATTTCACTCTGATTTAGATCTTCAGGTTTTTCTATTTTTGTATTCATTTAATGTTTTCCTCTGCGTCTAACTTTCATCAATAATTAGTAGAGGGCACCCTGTTGTATGTCATTCCAGAATCACCTCCACTGCCCAAAAATATTTGCATGTATCCGTATAAAAATTGAAGCAACAAAGTATCAGCTTCAAATTAAATCTTTTCCACTTTGGAAATCAGGCTATCGAATTTTTTCACATCAACAACCAGCGAAGTAGAAAAGGAAATGCCGGTCAGCATTTTTAACCCCATAGAAGCACACATCGCTTTCTCTCGCGTCCGTCGCATGAAGTCGTTACGCTTCATTTTTTACCTGTATCTATTTTTTGTTCCACTCGCATTTCTTTTCAGTCCATGCTTCTACGTCTTCTTCGAATTTAAACAGCTTTCCATCTTTTTTACGAATGTATCGAAATTCGTTTATTCGTGCACTCTGGCTAACAACAACGTATTTTCCACCGGTGTCGTCTGAAGTAATTTCTTCCCAGTGGGCTTCAATTTCCGATGGTCCTCCGCCCTTTACTCTCCGCACTTCCCGTTCTTTAATCATTTTTACAGCGATAGGCCTGCTGCCATTTTGGTAGATAACATACCCTGCATCAGGCTTGTCAGTTTGGAACACAAACTGAAGTCTGAGAGGCGTCTTTACGCCAATTGATTTAAGGCATCTGAAGTCGTTTTCATCCGCTGCGGCTGAAGTGCAAACCAGGATTACGATCAAAATACCAAATAGTTTACTCATTGTTACTCCGATTGATGTTGTTTGCGGATCATAAGAGCAGACACAATTGATTGCCATATTGCCCTTGACTTTTATGACAACGACTTTAAGTTTATTCCTTGCCCTGTGATTTCAGTAGATATTCACCGTATTTCAAATCAAGCGTTGTTGTGTGATCAAATATCCAAGTTCGCAGAAATGATACCATATTAAATGTTAAATTTTCTTCGTTATTCCGGTATCCATGTAAAAATCCTTCTGCCTTTCGGAGTTTTACAATCAAAAAATAGGGGGTTAGAGAATGTTCTCTAACCCCTTGATTTTATGGTGCGCCCAGGAAGATTCGAACTTCCGACATCCAGATTCGTAGTCTGGCGCTCTATCCAGCTGAGCCATGGGCGCGCGATTTCTCGAATAACGAGGCAGCCCTATAACACATAATTGAACTCGTAGCAAAGTTAAAATATGCGAAAATATTCTTGTGATTTATGAATAATTAATAGAATGATTCCGTTCAGAGATAAATGAATTCAGTTGTACATAGGGCTAATCTTTTGTTTTTAAGTTCGCCTTAAGATCAGCTAAGACATCCTGTAACTCTTCCGCCTTTTTGATGACGACGGTGGCATCCGAAGAACCCGCTTGGGTAGCCGTCCCCTTGATGATGCCGGCTTTTTTGCTCCGGTTGACCTGCCAGGAAGAATCACCCGAAGAGGCCACCACCCAGTTGTTGAGGTCGAAGTGCATATCCCGCACATGGGGCAAAGCTGAAAGCTCCCTGGCAATGCTTTCAATCTCCTGCGCAGAAAAATCCCCATTCGATCTAACAAGGTCTCCGTTGCAATAGACCGTGCTACCCATAAAGGAGTAGTCTATTCTTGTCAGGTCTGCATCATGACGGGTTAAGACCATTCTCACGTTCCGATTGACTTCATACCGGGATACCTTTTCGTCCTGACGCATGTTTCACCCTGTTTTCGGCTCAATACCTCATAATAATCGTCGGTTGTCAAGAGCTGAATGGCCGCATGTGCCTTGGGCAAATAACCCGTTTAAGAAAATTTCGAAAAATCAGGCTTACGCCGCCCGAAGAAGGCTGCAAACGCCTCTTTGGCTTCCGGCGCTTGCAGCATGGCGCTGAAGTGATTGTTTTCTTCCATCATCTGAGTGGTCACCGCATCGACGTAACGCGCTTTCATCAGGCTCTTGGTGGTGCGCAAAGACGACGGTGGCAGTGCGGCAAGCTTTGCCGCCTGGGCATAAGCATAGGGCAGCAGTTCTTCTTGCTTCAACACTTTATTGACCAGTCCCATATCGAAGGCTTCCCTGGCGGAAAAGGCTTCGCCAAAAAACAGCACTTCGGCGGTCCGCTGATAACCGATAATTTGTGGCAAAAGCTTGCTTGAGGCAAATTCCGGGCACAAACCGAGTTTGGCAAAAGGCATCGAGAATTTTGCGTTATCCGCCGCATAAATCTGATCGCAATGTAAAAGCATTGTGGTGCCGATCCCGATGGCCGCGCCTGCTACGGCGGCGATGACCGGCTTGGCAGCCCCGCTTAGATTGCGCATAAATTGCGCCACCGGTCGATCGGCGACATCCTCTTTGTTATTCATAAAGTCTTCCAAGTCGTTCCCCGCAGAAAAAATGTCCGGCTTGCCGCAAAATAATATCACACGCACAGCCTTATCTTCCTCTCCATCCTTGATGGCATCCGCCATCATTTGATACATGGCAGACGTAATCGAATTTTTCTTTTCCGGCCGGTTAAATTCGATTCTGAGAATGCTGTTTCGCTTACTTGTTAGAATATTCATGTACTCTCCCTCTGTGATAATTTTTATCGATTTTGTATTTAACTAATACAAAATCGATAAAAATCCAAAGGATAATTTTACGGGTAAGCCAATTCATGCCTTCCTGAGATATAGAAGTGCGTGCAACCCACGGTGGGGGCTTGCAATGACAGCTAAAGGAAGAAGTCCAGAAATTAGGATGGTTGTCAGGCTCTCATCAAGAAGAGATGCAAAGCCTTTCGTCGAATTTTTCGGGGCTGAACCGGTATTCCTGTGTGCCATGGTACTCTACGGAAAAGGAGGCGCAAACGCTGCCCATCCTGGCGCACTGCTCGATATCCTTGCCCTGAACCAGGCCGCTTATAAGGCCGCCTCGGAACGAGTCTCCTGCGCCGGTGGGGTCAACCACCTGGTTTGCCTTGCTTGCAGGAATACGCACCTCGCCTTCTTGTGTGCAGAGCTGCGATCCCGTTTCTCCCAAGGTGGTGATGATAGCACCTGCGCGGCTCAGTAAGGCCTTTTTGTCTAACCCGGTCTTGCTCATGATCAGTTCCAGTTCATAATCATTGGTGATCAGTATCCGGCATCCCTCTATGGCCTGGATCAAGTCTTGTGCATCCAGCATGGGCAAGGCTTGCCCCGGGTCGAAGATATAGCCGATGTCCTTTGCCTTGCAAGCGCGCGGATAGTTCACCATATCACCAAGGTTGCCTGGCGAGACGATGAATATGGTATCCTTCGGGTCGAGCTTGTCAAAATCCAGGGCGGAAGTATGCTTCATGGCGCCCGGGTGGAACCCGGTTATCTGGTTGTCTGCCCGGTCGGTGGTTATGTAGGCGCTAGCCGTGAAATCGTCCTCGATGATGCGGATTGACTCGGTAGAGATCCCATTTTTGGCAAACCCTTCGAAATACCGCTGGTAATCCTGGCCAATAGCGGCAGAGATGATAGGTTTCTCGCCCATCAGAGTCAGTGCATAGGCTATGTTACCGGCTGTGCCGCCGAATTTCTCCTTCATGCTGTCCACCTGAAAGCAGATGTTCAAGACATGTATTTTATCAGGAAGGATATGGTCTGAGAAGTATCCGGGAAAGTCCATAATTCTGTCGTATGCCAGTGATCCGGAGACAATGATTTTCATAGCTGTACCCCTTTAAATTATTTCTACCGTACTACCGGCTAAATGAACCAGCCACTCGTATGCTCAGGGTTCGGTGGGTTCAAATGTCATGTGCGTGTTTACCCTTAAAACATACAGGATTGAGACTTTGTCTGTCAAGCCCATTATGGGTTACAGGAAATTTTTTTTCAACATGTTGCGTCGAGATAGGAGTAGATTCCGGACCATGAGGTGCTGTTTGTCAGACTATTCATGCTCGTGATCTCTACGTCCGTTATCCGGCGCGCGGCACAGAAGCTGTCCGTGATTGCAGCTGTTGCTTTCAAACTGCAAAGTCGGATGATCAATTTTAAATTTGGCGGCAAGTACCATTCTGACTTCACCCGCTAGTTCGTCCACTTTGCCGAGCATTTGATCGGGCACGGTAATATGCACAGCCAGCGCAATGCTTTCTGCCGATGGATTCCAGACGTGCAGGTCATGAATTTCCCTGATGCCGTCAATGGATTCCAGTGTTTTCTGAATCTCTTCCAAATCAATACCCGGCGGTGTCGCGTTCATCAAAATCAGAAAACTGCCCTTGATGAGTCCCCAACCGCTATATAAGATTATGGCGACAATGAACCAGGAAAACAGAGGATCGAGCCAGTACCAGGGTTTAAATATCCATAGAATACCGAGCGCCACCACGCCCAGGGATGTCGCCGCATCGGCCAACATGTGCAAAAAAGCGCTTTTCATATTCAAATTGACTTTCGAGCCGGCATGCAACAGCAGGGCAGAGAGCAGGTTACCGACAAAACCAAACAAGGCAATCCAGATCACCATTTGGCCGGCAATGTGCTGCGGCTCACGCAATCTTTGCCACGCCTCAACCGCAATATAGAAAGCTGCGCCATATAAAAGCGCAACGCTGAGTAATGTGGCAAAAATTTCCACGCGTTTGTAGCCGAACGTATGTTTCAATGTCGGCCCGCGTTTTCCAATAATCAATGCCGCGTAGTTAATGACAAGTGTTATGAAGTCGCTTAAATTATGCAGGGCGTCGCTGATCAGCGCCATACTGCCCGACAGGATACCGCCATAAATCTGCACGGCCGGAATGATCAGATTCATGATCATGGAAGCAACCAGGCGCTTGCCCCAGGATTCTTCCTTATGATGATGGTTATGCTGATGCGTTGTCATTATTGCTTCTATCGAGTATATTGAGCGCCGTATCAATCGCACTGTGACTGCCGAAGAGGATCAGCTGATCGGCGGCTTCCAGAACAAAGTCGCCGGGTGGATGGGTAATGGTCTGGTCATGGCGAATGATGTTGATGATCATCGCGCCCGATTCCGCTTTCAGATTGACGTCCCTGATGCTTTTCCCGATATTCGGATTTCCTGCGGCAATATAATAGGTTTCAATGGTGCCCTGCGCCAGAATCTGACTGATCTGATCAAAGGCTTCCTGCGTATAACGGACTTCCCGGAAAACGCCGTAAGATTTATTGCGGATGATATTTCCCTGCGTCAAAATGATACTGTTGGGAATGTGAAACATTTTTAAAACCCGGCTGAAGATTTGGATGGACGTTTCAAATTCTTCGGGAATAACGTCATTGGCCCCCAGCGCCAGCAGATCCTCGATATCAGAGAGATATTTTGTGCGGACGATGACATGCAGATTCGGATTGATGGCCCTGGCATTGGACAGGCAGCTCTTGGTCAGAAATCGATCGGAAATGGCAATCACCATGACGCGCGCGGCCTCGACATTCGCGCGCCTCAGGATTTCCACGTTGGAGGCGTCGCCCCAGATAGTATTTTTATCGCCCTTGCTTTTCGCATTTTTTATTTTCGAAAAATTAAGATCGATGATCACATAATTAATCGCGGTGTCTTTGAGTACGCGGACGAGGTTTCTGCCGTTGAGGCCCATGCCGCAGATAATCACATGGTTGTATGCGTTTGTGCAGGAGTCCGGTTTGGCGTCTTGCGCGGGATTAAAAATATTTCTGCGGGCTAATACATAGTAAACCAGCGAAACGAGCAGGGGCGTCACGATAAATGTCAAAACGGACGCGCCGATAAAGGTCTGATAGATATAATCGGAAATGATGTTGCTTTTAAAGCCCTGAGAAGCCAGGACAAATGAAAATTCACCGATCTGTGAGAGCAGTACGCCCGAAAGCAGCGCGACGCGCAGGGGGTATTGCTGCAGCTTGACCAGGCCGAAGACGATCGCCGCCTTAATTACAATAATGACCAGAGAGGTCAAAAGAATATAGCCGGTATGCTCTCGCAGAAAATCAAGATTGAGGATCATGCCGAACGAGACAAAAAAAACGGACAGGAAGACGTCCCGAAACGGGTTGATGTCGCTGATGATTTGATGTGTGAAATCCGTGTCGGACAGTGCCAGTCCCGCCAGAAAGGCGCCGATGGCGAGCGAAAGGCCCAGGGATTCCGTGATCCAGGCGATTCCCATCGTGATCACCACGGAGGAAATCACCAGCACGTCGCGCATGTTCATGTTAACCAGTTTTTCCAGCACAATGGGAATGACATAACGCGCCGCGACTAGGATGATGACAATAATCAGAACGGATTTGAGAAGTTTCCAGATGATCATCAGAGCGTCGGGCCCGCTTTCACCGGCCAGAAACGGGATGAGCAGCATCATCGGCACGACCATCACATCCTGAAACAGGATGACGCCGATGGAAATCCGGCCTTGCGGCGCATCTTCGTCCGACCGGTCTTTGAGGATTTTGAGCACCAGGGCCGACGAACTGTGGGCCAGAATGAATCCGATGAAAATGGACTGGCTGACGCTCAACTGCATTGCCAGCCCGATACACACCCCCACGATAAATGTACACAAAATCTGCAGGCCGCCCGTCAGAAGAATTTCCGACAAATGCTTTAAAAAGCGGGAAAGCTGAATTTCGATGCCGATGGTGAAAAGCAGAAAGGCCACGCCGATTTCCGCCAGAAACTGAATCCCGGCCGTATCGTCAATCAGCCTCAGGCCAAAAGGACCGATGATAATGCCGGTGATGAGAAATCCGATAATAGAGGGTAGTTTGATTTTATTGAAGACGTAGATAACCGGAATGGAAAAACCAAGGATGATGATCAGCTGGGAAAAAAAATTTAGTCCGTCCACAGGCATTCCTGTTATCTGAGGTCAATGTTCAATGCCTGAAGATGGGCAAACTCACGCCGCCCATCTTCAGAATTTCTTGCTCTCCTTCGCGAGTATTTACCATTGATGACAAATTTTTCCAAGAAAACATCTTGCTTTTTTTCAGAAGGCAAAGCTCGCCATGATGCCGCCGTAAAGAAAGGTAGCATCTTTATCGGCCGTCAAGGCTGCTCCCTGCAGGCCGCGAGCTCTCATTTCATATTTTGCGTCGTCGGACAGGGGCAGGACGTAGACCACCATCGGCGTGATCGTCAGATTCTTGGTTACGGCAACCGGCAGAGACATTGCGATGGTCGCGTCATGAAAGTTGTTGAACTTATCCGTCGTTGCCAGAGAGCCGCTGTCAAATTTTGGATAAGTTGTTTCGTCTTCACTCTTCAGATAGCTGACCGAGCCCGCCAGTTTCAACCCGATTTTGTCATGTAAGGCAAATGTGTGCGAAATGCCAAGCAAGGCGTACCATTGATGGTAATGATCAATTTCCTTATAGATAGTCAGTGTCGGCGCCAGAATCGTATCCAGTCCCAGTGTGACAAAAACTTCCTGAGCATCAAGCGGATCAGCTCCTCCCGGTGCTGCCGCCGCCAGGCCATAGTAAACGTAGCCTGCACCTGCCTGCACGATACCAAACTTTCGCGAATAAGAAAGGGTGACATCCGTCTCGGTATAATTGGACGCGTATTTTTCGTCCCCTGCCGCATAAGGTCGGGTATTCATATTCCCCCAGACATTGGCCGTGAATCCTTTGTAACTTGCCGTCAATGAGGGTTGGACCACAACACTGTGGCGGCTCAATTCCTGTCCGCGCCAGATATAGGCGCTCAAAACACTTGCTGCAACTTCCCCCGTCACCTTATCCTCCTCGGCTGCAAAGGCAGACGGCACAAAGCCTTGCAACATCAGAGCAACAACCAAAACACCAACTAATCTTTTGAAATTATCCTTCATAACTTTCTCTCCTTTTCTTCAATAATCTGGCTTTCTCGCGATTATCTTTTCAGAAGGAGATAAGAACAAAAGTCGTGCCGCTTTCTGCAAAGCACAAAAGATGCTAGTCAATGTTTCGTATTTTATGCGTTTTTTACTTACCGTTGATTGATGCCACAGATATTATAGGTGAACATTATTGTGTGATTACGGAAATGCTGAACATATTTGATGCCACGAATCACCCCGGCAAACCGCCGGAATTATCGCAAGCGACTCTTTCTTTGATAATGGTTTTTTCTCATCATTCTTACATAACAGCGCCGCCATCCACATGGATGGCTTGTCCCGTGATGTTTTTAGCCTCATCCGAAGCCAGGTACGCCACAAGACTTGCAATGTCTTCCGCCGTCTGTGGTCTTCCCAGAGCGGTTAAAGGCTTGACGCGCTGTTCAAAAATTTGTTCGGGGGTCAGATCCGCCATGGAAGAATATTTTTCCTTCAGCGACTGGGCAAGCTCCTTCCAGCCCGGTGTATATACATACCCGGGGCAAACAGCGTTTACCGTGATGTCATAACGCCCCAGTTCCTTGGCCATCACCTGCGTCAAGCCCACGACACCAAACTTAGCCGCACAGTATGGGCCGATGAGGGATTCTCCCAATTTTCCCGAAATGGACGAAATATTGATGATCCTGCCCTGCTTTCTCTTAACCATCTCCTGTGCCACAGTCCGCGAACACAGAAAGGTGCTTTTCAACGTAATGTCAATTGTCCTGTCCCAATTTGCCGTTGCCGTTTTAATGATAACCGCAGGCCCGCCAACCCCGCCACCGACATTATTGACCAGAATATCAATTTGATCGAAGGCCTCAAGGGTCTTTTGGACAAGGCGGTTGACATCGTCCTCGCTCGTTGCATCCATCGAGACTGCCATCCCGGAACCCTGATGTGATTTAATTTCTGCAACAACCTTTTCCGCGTCATGAATATTCAAATCCGCTACGACTACTGTAGCACCTTCCTCGGCAAGGCGCAGGGCAATCGCCCGGCCGATGCCATTGCCCGCGCCCGTTACGACGGCTACTTTTTCCTTTATTTTTAGGTCCATCTGATTTTACGTTCCTTTCAGTTTTTTGTAGCCATTAATTTGACGACACCCGTATATTTAGCCGTAATCATAGAATCCCTTTTCTGATTTTGCGTACAACGAGCGTTGGTTGCATCAGTTAATTTAGCCGGGGTTGTTTTGTCAAGTATTAGTTTTGAATTTACATTGACAGCCTGGGTAGTTCTGCTATAGAAACAGCTATAGTCTTGAAAGGATTGTGATTTAATCAATGAAAAGAAAAGCAGCCTCTGAGAAAGAGTCCGCGCCGAAGAAGAATAACGATCTGTTTCAAAAGAGACAATTGCAGATTATCAAAAAAGCGACAAAGCTCTTCATGAAGAAGGGTTATGCGCAGACATCCATGCGCGAAATTTCCAAGGCAACCGGAATCGATATCAGTAATTTATATTATTTCATTAAAAGCAAGGAGGAGATTCTATTCCGAGTGTTTGAAATGATTCATCAGCCGGAAATTGATCTTTTCGAAAAGCAAGGGATCATGGACATTGATGATCCCATAGAACAACTAAGAACCGTTATTCGTGAATTGCTTGATTTTGGCTATGACTATGGAGAAGAAATTCTGCTTTTATACAGGGAATCAAAAGTTCTCCCGAAGAGTTTACTCAAAATTATTTTGGCCAGGGAGAGTCATTTTGTCGCCCAGATTCAAGAAATCTTGAAGAAAGGTCTGGAGAGGAATGTCTTTTATTTTGAAGACGCCTCTTTTACCGCCAACACAATTGTGTACGAATTATCAATGCATCCCCTGCGTAGTTGGAATTTGAAAAAATATTCCAAGGAAGAACTGATCAACCTGCTCGAAAAGCATGTCATGAAGGCAGTCATGTTTTGATTGTCCCCTGCTGCGGCGCTAATAAGAACGGAGCAACGAAAAGAAGCCGGAGCAAATAACCGTTCCGGCTTCTTTCTTTTGTTACTTAATCTAACAATTTATGTCAGAAGTTTTGTCTTAACACCCTTCAAGATGGCTTCCGCTTCCTTGACCATGACCTGCACCATGTCATTGACCTTGGGCATATCATTGATCCGTTGCGCGGCTTCGCCGGCAGCCATGAGGGCCATTTCCTTATTCCCCTCATAAACAGCCTTGATGGATTCAATCTCGTACTCGATCAGGGACATGTCAATGGTGGTAAAGTCATCGGGAGTTCCCAAGAAAACACCCGGTGATTTTTGCAGGGTGTTTCGGGCATGTTCATCACTGCGGGGAGTCTTCAACCAGCGGGCCGGTCCCACAAATCCACGGGCCACGAGTGTTCCTCGGTCCCCGGCAGCCACAACAGCTTCTTTCCAGATCTGGTGGAAATCACTTTCCTGTGTTGCCAGGAAACGGGTTCCCATTTGAGCGCCGTCAGCACCCAGAACCAGCGCCGCCGCCAGGGTCTTGCCGTCGCAGAATCCGCCGGCGCCGCAGACAATCGTTTTTTCGTCCGATACGGCTTCCACAACAGCAGGAAGAAGAATCATTGAGTGAACCGGTTCCCAGGAGGTGTGGAAACCGCCTTCATGGCCTGAAGCCACGATCACGTCAACGCCCGCCTTCTTGCAACGCAGGGCACCCTTGACGGAGGGAACCACATGCATCCAGGTAAATCCGGCGCCCTTGATTTTGTCTTTCCATCCGACCGGATCTCCTGCGGAGGTGAAGATCACCTTGAAGTGATTCTTCATGTCGGGATTCTCTTCCCGAACCCGAATTGCCGCATCAATGATAATCTTTGCTTCATCGGCCATTTCCGCCGCCACCATGACGTTAATACCGAAAACACCCCCCTTGTCCTTGACGAGACGATAGGTCCGTTTCAACACCTTATCGATGGCGGTGGGTATATCGTCATCCGGATTCGCTTCGGCAGTCTTGATCCAGGCCTCGTAAACGAAGGACTGAATATCCCTACTGGTCAAACCGCTTGTAGAAAGCAGACCCAAAACGCCTGCATTGGCTGCGGCAACGCCAAGATTGTTGTTGCTGAAGGGCCCCATGCCCGCCTGGATAATGGGATATTTAATCCCTATCAGGTCACAAAGTCTTGATTTAATCATACATTATCTCCTCATATTTCAGTTTGCGCGTTTCTGTGAATTAATATATACAACGATCGTTGGTTGTATGAACTAATTTGCCGGTATTGTTTTGTCAAGTATTATTTTTGAATTTATAATCCTGGAACACAGACAAGAAGAGGCAATTAATTTCTATTGACAAAAGTCAGCAAAAAAATTATTGTACATAACATAAAATAATTAGGTATTTATTGGTACCATGAACACGCTTCTCATCAGACAAATAATAATTACTCATATCATAATTTGCATCCCCACAGGAGCCTTGGCCGTGGAATAGTTTGGACTTGAAATAAATAAATTCCAAACCGCTGCCAGGCAAACAAGGTAGCGGTTTTTTTATTGTGAAACTCCAATTCCGAAAGCGAAGCGTCTAACATAAAGGTCACGCGTCGGAATTGGTAAGTTGAACAATCCCGCAAAGCGGAGGGCACAATAAATATTCCCAAAGCTTGCTTTGGGAATTATCCCCGTGATTGAAAGAGAGGATCTCATGACAAAAAACCAGATTTTGATTTACGATACGACATTGCGCGACGGCACGCAGGGTGAGCAGGTCACTTTTTCCGCCGAAGAAAAGCTGCGCATTGCCCAGCGGCTGGACGACGTTCACTTCCACTATATTGAAGGCGGCTGGCCCGGTTCCAATCCTAAAGATATGCGCTTTTTTGAAATGGCAAAAACGGTGAAGTTTAAAAACGCGAAACTGACCGCGTTTGGCTCCACGCGCAAGCCGCACATTCGTCCAGAAGCCTGCCCGAACCTCAAGGCATTAGTCAGAGCCGAAACGCCGGCCGTGGCCATCTTTGGTAAGTCCTGGGACCTGCATGTCACCGATATTTTGAAAATCGATCTGGAAGAAAACCTTTGCATGATTCGCGACTCGATTGCCTACTTGAAATCCAAAGGCAAGGAAGTGCTTTTTGATGCGGAACATTTTTTTGACGGTTATAAACATAACCCCAGATATGCGACCCGGGTCGTAAAGACAGCTTTGGCCGCGGGCGCGGACAGAATTATTTTCTGCGATACAAACGGTGGCGCCATGCCTAACGAGATAAGTGATATCATTAAAAAAGTGTCTTCGGTTGTTCCGCAGGCCATGTCTGGCATTCATGTTCACAATGACTGCGGACTGGCTGTCGCCAATTCCATTGCGGCTGTCCTAGGAGGCGTGAAAATAGTCCAGGGAACTGTCAATGGTTATGGCGAGCGATGCGGGAACGCGGATTTGATTTCATTGATCGGCAATCTGCAAATTAAAATGAAAATGAATTGTCTACCGCCGGAATCGATTCGTCAGTTGACTAATCTTTCCCTGTTTATCAGCGATGTGGCCAATATCCCGCCTTTGATGTCCCGGCCTTTTGTCGGACGCAGTGCGTTCGCGCATAAAGGCGGCGTACATGTCAGCGCCGTCACGAAAAATTCGCTGGCTTATGAGCATATGCAGCCCGAAGTGGTCGGCAATAGCCGGCGCGTGCTGGTTTCCGACATGGCGGGTAAAAGCAATATTGCCTATAAAGCCAAGGCATTAGGGATCGATCTGGACAAGAAAAACGCGCTGGGCAAAGTCGTTCATCAGGTCAAACTGATGGAAGACAAAGGCTATCAGTTTGACGCCGCCGACGGCTCCTTGTCCGTTTTGATGAAAAAAGCAATAGGCGAGTTTGTTGAGCCGTTTAATCTGGAGTGTTTTAGCGTGGTCACGTCGCGCACGCTGGAAAATCCGTGTCTTTCCCAGGCCACGATCAAAATATCAGTGGGTGGCGAAGAGGAATTGACGGCTGCCGAAGGCAACGGTCCGGTTAATGCCCTGGACCATGCCCTCCGTAAGGCGCTGACTAAATTCTATCCGCAAATCAGGGAAATGCATCTGGTTGATTTTAAAGTACGAACTTTGGAAGGTTCGGAGGGCACGGCGGCAGGCGTCCGTGTTTTACTGGATTCGACGGACGGCTCTGAAGTCTGGAGCACCATAGGCGTTTCCGAAAACATTATTGAAGCCAGCTGGCAGGCGCTGATCGACAGTATCGAATACAAGCTCAGTAAGGACAAGAAAAAGAGGTAATTTTTTCTTTCTCAAAATCCGTTTGCGGCCATTGCTAAATCTACGAATTGCTGGTATAAATCTTTCGATGAAAACGGCAACTGCGAAACGGGGGCTCCACCGGTGTTATCAATTAACAGCCAAAATCCTCAAATGCGCCTTATTAAGAAAGCGGCGGATGTATTAAGGGACGGCGGTGTTATTATCTATCCGACGGACACGGTTTATGGATTGGGTTGCGATTTGTCCAATAAAAGAGGGATTGAAAGAATTTACGAAATCAAAAGAAGAAATAAGAAACGACCGCTGAGTTTTGTTTGTTCCGATCTGAAACATATCAGCCAGTATGCCATGGTTACGGATTACGCCTATAAAACCATGAAACGGTTTTTACCGGGGCCTTACACGTTCATTCTGGAAGCATCGCGACTTGTCCCGAAAATCATTTTACCGAAAAGGCCAACCACAGGCATTCGCGTACCGGACAGCCAGATTTGTCTTGCTTTAATTCGCGAACTTGGACAGCCGATCATCAGCACCAGCGTGCAGACTGGGGACGGAGAAGATCTCGGCAATCCTTCTCTCATCAATGAATATTTCGGCCGTATCGTTGATTTAATTATTGATGGCGGAACGATTGTTCCCGAGCCGTCCAGTGTCATCAGTCTGGTTGATGACACGATCGAACTGATAAGAATTGGCAAAGGCGATGTCAGCGCCTTTATGTAAAATATACAAGGTTGTATCGCGCAGTTTCGTGTCGGTCGGACATTCGGTCCCTCCATGAACGCGCGATAATGGATGCAGCCGAAAAGGATAATTATGAAACACATTATGCTCGTTAACGCCGTGCACAAAGAACAGATGCGCATGGCCACAGTTGACGAAAAAGGTAAGCTCATTGAATTCAACATTCAAATGACGGTGCGGGAACCGATCAATGGGAATATTTACAAAGGGAAAGTGCTGAAAGTCGAACGCGGCCTGCAGGCGGCTTTTGTCGATTACGGCGGCGTTAAGGACGGATTCCTTCCGCTGAGAGACGTGAGCTCAGAATATTTGACCGAACCGGAAAATGGTCAAGTCGGCGGCAAACCGGTTCTCAAGTCCGGCCAGGAAATTATCGTGCAGGTCGTCCGGGAAGTTACCGGCAACAAAGGCGCACTGCTCACGTCCTATATTTCTTTGCCCGGAAGATATTTGGTCTTGCTTCCCAACAAACTCTGCGGCGGCATATCACGGAAAATAGAAAGCGAAGAAGACCGGCAAAAAATAAAATCGCTTATGGAGCAGATTAAGGTTCCCGAAGATATGGGTTTCATTGTCCGCACGGCGGGCATCAATCGCACCAAGCCTGAAATCCAGCGCGATTACCAATTCCTGATGCGTCTGTGGAAGGACATTTACAAGAAAGCCGAGAGTGCATCGGCCCCCTATTTTCTCTATCAGGAAACGGACTTCGGCGTACGCTCGTTGCGCGACTATCTAACGCTGGAGATTGATGAAATTCTGGTGGATGATGTCGAGACCTTCCGCAAAATGCGCGCTTATTTGAAAGCTGTCGCCCCCCGCCACTTACGAATCTTGAAAAATTATAAAGACAAAGTGCCGATTTTTGAACGGTACGAACTGGAAGAACAAATCCGCGTGATTTACCAGGAGCGCGTGGAATTGAAATCCGGCGGTTACATCATCATCAATCCTACGGAAGCCATGATCACCATCGATGTCAATTCCGGCCGCGGGTCCAATAAAAGAAATATCGAAGAAACGGCATTCAAAACCAATGTTGATGCCTGCGATGAAATTGCGCGTCAGTTGCGCTTGCGCGACCTCGGCGGTTTAATCGTGATCGATTTTATTGACATGATTGATAAAAAGCATATCGCGGAAGTGGAAAAAGCCTTCAAGAAAGGCCTGAGTATGGATCGTGCGAGAATTCAACTTTCCCGTATATCCAAATTCGGCATTCTGGAATTATCTCGCCAGAAGAAGCAATCCACCATTCAGGAAATCAGTTACATTACCTGCCCGTATTGCAAGGGCAGTGGTCTGCGTCCCTCTCTGGAATACGCATCTCTGGGCGCGTATCGCAAAATAGAATCGGAAGCGGTTAAAGGTATTTACTCGGAGTTGAAAGTCAGCCTGCCGCATGAAATCGCCATATATATTCTAAATAATAAAAGAAGTGAGCTCTTGAAGCTGGAAACGAATTTCGGTATTTGTCTGCATATTGAAGGCAGATCGGATATGGCGTGGGATAAACTCGAAATTCAGCAATCCATTAAAGAGCAGACGCTGGAAGCAAGCGCCATGCAGGACGTTCCTTTGCTGCAACTGGCGGAAGAGCAGGAGCCGGACGTTGAGGTGGGTGTTGAGGCTGATGCAGATGAAGACGTCGATGGGGTAGCTGATACGGAAACAGTTGGTGTGGGTGAAGCTCCCAAAAAGAAAAGCCGTCGCCGTCCTCGTCATAGAAAAAGAAAATCTCCGGAGACCTCGGCGGAAAATGCATCACCGGATAATCCGGTTCTGGAGACTTCGTCTATCGACGAAGCACCGCCGATGGCCGTGCCACCGCCGCGAGTCCAGTCACCAAAATTCCCGGCTAAACCGCTGAAGATTGTCAGCGCCCTGCCTGACGAATTTTTCCCGGTGGACCTAAGCGGTGATATATTCGCGCCAGAACCTGCGCCGGATGAGCCAACAGAAAATAATTAGGATCAGTGAACATGCGAATAACACCACAGACAAAAGCTGCAACATGCAATTGCGGCGGCTTAAGGAGGCGCACCCATGGTAAATGAAGTCAGAGAGAGGCTCTATCGGATTGTCGTGCCTTTGCCGAACAGCCCGCTCAAGGATCTGAATTCTTACGTCATCAAAGGCGAAGACCGCAATCTGATTATTGATACCGGCTTCAATCGTAGTGTCTGCTATGAAGCGATGCAGACGGGATTGGCTGAACTGGGGATTGATTTGAACAAGACCGATTTCATGCTGACCCACATGCACGCCGATCATACCGGGCTTGTCTCGCGACTGGCATCGGAAACAAGTCGGATATTTTTCAGCCGGATCGATTCGCAGGTTTTTGACGAGGACAACAGCTGGCAACCTCTGATTGATTTTGCCGAGATTAACGGATTTCCTGCCGATGAGTTGCAAAAAGCGCTCAACAGCCATCCCGGCTTTAAATACAGTCCGGAGAAAGTTCCGAAATTTCATCTGATAGATGACGGCGATGTCATTGCATGCGGTGGTTACCGCCTGCAATGTGTAGCCACGCCGGGGCACACGCAGGGGCATATCTGCCTATACGAAAAAGATAAAAAGATCTTCTTCTCCGGCGATCACGTTCTTTTTGATATTACACCGCATATCGAATCGTGGGCCTATACCACTAATTCTCTTGCCGATTATGTGGCGAGTCTGGACAAAGTGTGCAATCTGCCTGTTGATCTTGTTTTACCCGGACACAGAAATTTATTTAAAGATCTGAAAGGCAGAATTGATGAATTAAAAGTCCATCACCGAGAGCGCGCCGATGAAGTGATGGACGTTCTGGGAAGCGAACCTCTGAACGCCTATGAAATTGCCGCAGGGATGACCTGGGATATTGATTGTGAGACCTGGGAGGATTTTCCCATCGCCCAGAAATGGTTTGCCACCGGAGAAGCCATCGCCCATTTACGCTACCTGGAAGGCGAAGGCAGAATCACAAGAAACACGCAGCAGAAGATTATAACCTTCCGCGCAATCCGCAACTGATGTCTACCGATCAGCCTCGATTGTAGATTTTTCCGGACAGCCGCCGAAAACTTTTAAATTTTAGTTGATAAACAGATGTAGGGAACGGTTCTTTAGTCCGGATCAACCCGTTCCCTACATTTTAGAATTAGAAGAAGGTCATCCCCAGTGCTTCGGCGATACAGGCTGGCTTCTCCTGTCCCTCGATCTCGATGGTGTGCGTTTGTGTCATGAGCAATCTGTTACCCGGCTTTTCTTCCACCGCGGAAAGAACAATCCGGTCGCGGATTTTCGCGCCGGAGGCCACGGGATTAATAAAGCGCACCTTATTCAGGCCATAGTTGATCGACATCTGGGCGCCTTCCATTTTCAGCGGTACCTGATAGCTGAAAAACGGCAGGTGCGAAAGCGTCAAAAACCCGTGCGCGATGGTTTTACCGAACGGCCCCTTGGTTGCTTTTTCCACGTCCACATGAATCCACTGATGATCTTTTGTGCTGTCGGCAAATTGATTAATCTGTTCCTGGGTCACCTGTGTCCAATCGGATAGAAAAATTTCCTTTCCGATAGACTTCTCCATATCTTTTAATACCGATGCGATAGACATATAAAATTACTCCCCTCCATTTTTATTTAAATGCAGCATAACCTTTTTCCAGTCTTTAGGCAATGCTGGATTATTCGAGAGCCGAGTTTACTTTGGCCTGCGCATCTTTTGCTTCTTTGACGATGCGTTCAAAGAGCTCGGCGACAGTCGGCTGGTCATGAATCAACCCTTGTACCTGGCCCACCGGCAACACGCCTGCCCTGGAATCACCGTCTTCAGTGGCCACTTTGATGGCCTTGAAGGCGTTTGCCATAAAAGCCAGTTGTTTGGCATTTGAGTAGCCGGAAGCGAGCACGCCCAAAAATAGTTTGAAATAGGGTACGTTGACCTGCCTGGCGATTTCCTGAGAGTTGAAAAATGCCGCGGGCCAACTTAACCCTTTCTTAAGCGCTTTTTTAGCCGCATCCGTTTTCATGACCCGGCACAAAATGCCGTCAAATCGTTTGGAAAACAGCGTGTCGTAAACTTCTTTTTCCTGCGTCATTTTTTTGTAGTTTTCATGCAGAGGACTTTCTTTGGTTGTCATCAGCCTTGTCCCCATAGCGACGCCTTCCGCGCCCAACGCCAGAGCGGCCGCGAGTCCCCGCCCGTCGGCAAAACCACCCGCGCCGATGACAGGGATTTTCAGATTTTCTGCCAGATGCGGAATCAAAACCAGCGACGTGACGTCTTCACCGTGTGCCGCCGCTTCCTGGCCGGTGGCGATAACCGCGTCTGTGCCAAACTCCTGCGCGCGCTTGGCATGCTTCAGATTGACA
>CAIVDK010000305.1 GCA_903904655.1 uncultured delta proteobacterium
CACGACGGATCCGGGCGAGATTCTGGTGCAGGGACCGAATGTGTTTGCCGGGTACTGGAATAAGGAAGAGGCGACCCGGTCCGCGTTCAGGGATGGCTGGTTTTGCACCGGCGATATGGGACGGCGCGACGAGGACGGCTTTGTTTATATTGTAGGACGAAAAGTGGAGATGGTCATTTCGTCCGGTGAAAATATTTATCCGGTGGAAGTGGAGCGGGCGCTGCAGGCGCTGCCCGGCATACAAGAAGCCGCCGTCATCGGTATGCCCGATAAAAAGCGCGGCGAGGTGGTCGGCGCGTTTGTCATCCTTAAAAAGGACATGATCCTGTCGGAATCGGATATCCTGGGAGACCTTGCCGGAAAGATCGCGCCTTACAAAATTCCCAAACGGATTTATTTTGTCCAAGATTTTCCGCGCAATCAAAGCGGAAAGGTTCTGAAAAGAATCTTAAAAAACGAATTGAATAATTGTAAAGAGGACTTATGAAATTTAAATTAATTTATCCCCAATGGGAAAAACTGGAGCGTCAGACACGCTTCACCCTGCCGCCGCACGGACCGGTGGTGATGGCCGCCGCGCTGCCTGCTGATGTGGACGTGGAATTTATCGATGAGAATATTCAGCCGATTGATTTTGACGCGGGAGCCGATTTTGTCGGGATATCGATGATGCTGAGCGCGCAGGTGAAGCGTGGCTGGGAAATCGCCGATGCCTTTCGCGCCAGGGGGATCAAGGTGATTTGCGGCGGGATTGCCACGATGCTGCATGCCGAAGAAAGCCAGGCGCATGCGGATGCTGTTTTCCTGGGGGAGGCCGAAGGCCGGATGGAGCAGGTCTTTACCGATTTTAAAAACAATAATCTGCAAAAAGTCTATGACTACATGCAGAATTTTCCGTTGATTGAAAGCATCGGAACGGCAAGGCGTAGTATTTTAAACCGTGAGATGTATAATTACAAGGGCGTGCAGATGGTCGATCTGGTGCATGCCTCCCGCGGCTGCCGCTTCAATTGCTATCCCTGCTGCGTCAGCTTCTTAGGCGGCCGGAGTTTCCGTCCCAGACCTTACGACAAAGTTGTTGAAGAAATGGCCAGCATCAACAACAACCGCCTTTTCCTTGTTGATAATTCCCTGGCGCAGGATAAGGAATGGGAAATGGGTCTGTTCAAGGAAATGATCCCTTTGAAAAAGAAATGGTGCTGCCATCCGATTGAAAACGACGACAAGGTGCTGGATCTGGCGGCGCAGGCCGGGGCGTGGTTTGTCTATCAGGCGATTTTTGATTCATCCGATTTTATCCGCGAACGCGTCAAGCGCTATCACGATTACGGCATCGGCGTGGAAGGCAGCATTTTACTGGGTCTGGATTATCATACCGAAGATTATATCAAGAAGCTGGTTGACTTTTTACTGGAAATCGAACTGGATATGGCAGAGTTCACAGTGCTCACGCCGTTTCCGCACACCCGGACCTTTGACGATCTGCATAATGCCGGCAGAATTTTCTCCTATGACTGGAACGATTACACCTGTGGTAAAGTGGTGTTCCAGCCTAAATTGCTGACGTCGGAACAATTGCAATCTCTTTATTATTACGCATGGGATAAGTTTTATGAAGAAGAGCCGCAGAATTATAAAATGTTCAAGATGCTCAAGAGGGTTATTGATAAAGAAAAACAAGACGGCACTTACAAGCAGCGTGTCCGTCGGTAAAAAGTGAAAAGGGTGTAAAGAGAGGGTAAGGTCATGAAGAAAATTGGCAAGGGGGCCGCCGTCGTCATCGATGGCGACCCTGTCAGTTTTGAGGATATGATTGCCGTCGCGCGCGACGGGGCGCAGGTTTCCATCAGCAAATCGACGCGTTTTGTAAAGCGGATGGCGCTGACGCAAAAAATGCTCATGGATTCGATGAAAAAAGGCGTTGCAGTTTACGGCGTGAATACCGGTTACGGCAAATCCTGCGGCAGCCGGATCAGCATGAATATTGCCCTGAAAAACGGTGAAAATATTTTTCGTTTTCACGGCTGTGGCACCGGAGAACCCATCGGCATTGAGGAGACAAGAGCCGCCATGCTATGCCGGATCATCTGCCTGGCGCGCGGCTATTCCGGGGTTTCGATCGCGCTGCTTCAACAGCTGGCTGATTTTTTAAACTGCGGCATTACGCCCGTGGTGCCTTGTGAAGGATCGGTCGGCGCGTCCGGCGATCTGACGCCGATGTCCTATATTGGCGCGGCTCTGGCGGGCGACCGCGACGTGTTTTATCAGGGTGACATTTGGTCTGCGGCCCGGGCGATGAAGAAAGCCGGATTAAAGCCCTACAAATATCTGCCGAAAGAACCGCTGTCGATGGTGAACGGCACAACGACGATGACGGGGATTGCCGCGCTGAATGTGGATCGGGCCGAACGCATTTTGTCCGCCGCGATCTATGCGACAGCCCTCAGCGTTCACGCGATGAAGGGCAATGCCCATCATTATCATCCGGTTATTTCAGAGGCCAAACCGTTTCCCGGTCAGATGTTTGTTGCGCAAAAAATTGCCCGGCTTCTACAGACCAGAGTATCGGCGCGTCAACTGGAAGACGACGCGCTCGAAACGCTGCAGGATCCATACTCGCTGCGCTGCGCACCGCAGATTTTGGGTGTGTTGTCCGATGCGCTTTCCTGGATTAAACAATGGGTGGAAGTCGAAGCCAACAGCTCCAACGACAATCCGATTTTTGATCCCGCCACGGGACAGATTTTAATGGGTGGTAATTTTTACGGCGGCCATGTCGCCTTTGCTATGGACGGGCTCAAAGCCGCGCTGGCGTCGGCTGCGGATATGTGCGATAGGCAGATTATGCTGTTGGTGAATCCGAATCTAAACCGGGGATTGCCGGGCGATCTGGTTCGTTTCAATGGCGGCCCAACCGGCCTGCATCACGGCTTTAAGGCCATGTCGATTTCTTCATCGGCTTTGGCCGCCGAAGCCCTGAAAGCCACCATGCCTGCCGCGTCTTTTTCGCGTTCGACTGAATCCCATAACCAGGACAAGGTCAGCATGGGCACTATCGCGGCGCGTGACGCCGAACGGGTTTGCACGCTCACCGAACGGGTAGTCGCCATTCATCTGCTGTCGGCGGCGCAGGCCTGTGATATCCGGCAAAATGTTAACGTCCGGCCGCTTCTGGCTAAGGCGCTGCAAAAAATTCGATTGGTCAGCGATCCGGTCATTGAA
>CAIVDK010000306.1 GCA_903904655.1 uncultured delta proteobacterium
CTGCTGGGGGTGAAGGTAAAGCCGGTTTTGACGGGTGTTACCGTATAGGAGCCGCTGAGAAGTCCCGTAAAAGTGTATTTGCCATCGGCATCAGTTGTCGTTGATTTGTTTTCCGCTCCTGTCAAGTTGATGGTTACACCTTCTTTCGTCGCGCCGCTCACCTCACCCGATATGCTGTATGTGGGAATAGGAACGGGCGCTGACGTAAAGTTATTGTCCGTTGAATGAGCGCCACTCACTGTTGGACTAAGATTCACCGGGGTAAAGATGTAACCCGCCCGGGAAGGCGTCACCGTGTAACTGCCATTCACAAGACCGGAAAAACTGTAATTACCGCTGGCATCGGTTATAGCCGTCCCGGTTGCGCCACCGCTTAAAATAATTGTCACGCCCGCCTGCACAGACCCTGATACCGTGCCGGAAAGGCTGTAGGTCGGATCAGTGTTGGCGGTTGCCACAAAATTGGGAGTGGTGACATTTGCTCCGCTGACGACAACGACGAAACTGACCAGGTTGAATCTATAATCCGCCTTGACGGGAATCACCGTGTACGTGCCGTTCGCCAGGCCCGTGAAGCTGAAATTGCCGTTGACATCGGTTGTCGTAGAAGCGGTCGCCGCACCGGTCAGGTTGATGGTTACACCGGCAAGAATATTACCGCTCACCGCGCCTGTGATACTGTAGGTCGATGGTGCGCTGCCGCCACCACCACCGCCGCAACCTACGGCCACAAAAACCATTATCGCAAGAAAACACAACATCAATCGAGTTGAAATTCTTTCCCTGTTCATGTTTTGATCACCCCTAAATGCGAAATCGTTATATTTTAAACATACCTTCAAAATAATTAGCTAAATTTTCCACGCATTATTGGAAATGTCAATCGAAAGCTGTCTTTTTTTCACGAAACTTCCATAACCGGATAGCACGAATCATTAAGAATGCTGAAGCAATGCCGACGATACCGTCTGTATCGCAGTAAAAGATGTATTGACAAGCCCCTTTTTTTCCTTTAGGTTACATCGCAAATTTCAAAACCATTTCTGGAGATAATAAAGTGAAAGATATTGTGTCTTTAGGCATAGGAAGCAATTTTCACGGCTCTCTTTTTGGCATGATTTTAGATGCCGGTTTGATGGTCAAATTTGTTTTGCTCATTCTGCTCATTCTCTCCGTCGTTTCCTGGACGATCATTTTTCTAAAATTCCGGTATTATCGGAAAATCAGAACAGAAAATGAGGCTTTTGATTCCGACTATCAACGCAGCAATAAACTTTCCGAAGTCCTGCCTGCGGCCAAGAAATATTCATGTTCGACAACGGCGCAAGTGTTTCGTGTCGGTTATACGGAACTGACCAAAGTGAATAAGTTGTCCAAAGACGCAACACAAGGTGAAGAAATCAGTCTCTCTTCTCTGGATAGTGTGCAGCGGGCGCTCAACCGAGCCTCCAACACGGAAATGACCAAACTGGAAAGCGCGTTGGGATTCCTAGCCACAACCGGTTCGGCCAGCCCCTTCATCGGTTTATTCGGCACGGTCTGGGGGATTATGGAAACCTTCAAAGCCATCGGTGCGCGTGGTTCGGCGACGCTGGCCGTTGTCGCCCCCGGCATCTCAGAAGCACTGATCGCCACGGCGGCGGGACTGGCCGCGGCCATCCCGGCCGTCATTTTCTATAATTATTTTTTGAATAAGTCTAAAACGATGGTGCAGGAAATGGATAACTTTGCCGATGAGTTTTTGAATATCGTCGAGCGTTATCTGATTCGTAAGTAAGTTGATTCAGGATAGACATGATGCGAACAACACGCAGAAGTAATACTGAAAAAAGAGCCATGGCGGACATTAACGTTACACCGCTCGTTGATGTTATGCTTGTGCTTCTTATTATCTTTATGGTTACCGCACCGATGCTTTCCATGGGCATTGATGTCAACCTGCCGCGTGTTAAATCAAAAAGTATTGATCTCGCGGAAGAGAAACTGGTCTTGAGCATTAAAGAAAACAAAGAAATTTTCTTAAACAAAACGAGAATGCCGCTTCAGGATCTCAACGCGAAGCTTGCCGCAATCTTTGCTGAGCGCGTTGACCGGGAGATTTTCCTCCGCGCCGATAAAAATGTTCCTTACGGCTTTGTGGTGGAAGTGATGTCGGAAATACGCAAAGCAGGCGTCGATAAGCTTGGCATGATTACCGAACCGCCCGAGGGCATAAAATGACGTCCCGGACGCCCCATAAAAACGCCTTCGGCAATACCGGTAGTCCCTACAATATGTTCTTCGCCTCCCTGTTTCTTCACCTGATTGTTATTGCCGCCATTATCATCACCGTGCCCGGCGCATCAAAGCAGTTAACCTTTGGTGCACCCTATTCCGTCGCACTGGTAGGTCCCGAAGTCATGCGGTCGCCCCAGGAGAACTCCGTTGCAAAAAACATTCTGCAACCAGCACAATCGGCCCATCCCGTCATTCTGAAGGGCAATCCCGTCACTTTGAAGGCTGCGTCTCTGATTAAAAAAGACGAAACAGGCAAACCGGACATTGAAAAAGCAATCAGCGCCATTAAGCAAAAAGAACTTACTAACATGGAAATCAACAAGACGAGCAAATCTCCGCCCGCCTCGACATCCCCCGGCGCCGCCTCTTCGGCTGAAAATCAATCGCAAGCAAACGACTATAGCCGTTTTGTCTGGTCGAAAATAAAAAAGAACTGGACGCTGCCTGCCGCTTTAATGCCCAAAAACAATGTAGAAACGATTATCGAAGTTAGAATTGCGCAAAGCGGCGCGTTGGAATATATCGGGTTTGAAAAACGCTCCGGTAATCATTATTTTGATGAGTCTGCGCTGCGCGCCGTTAAAAAATCGGTTCCCTTTCCGCCGCTTATGGGATGGGTGGCCCATCGCTCCATTGAAATCGGCATCCGGTTTCATTCTGCGGAATTACGCCAGACGAATACAAAGGATTGACCATCATCATGGGAAATAAACATACATTCAAGCTATTGACTTTATTCATTTTTATATTAATAGGCATCTTGCATAACACAGCCTTGGCCAAAGTATATATTGATATTGACGCACCGGGTTTTCAACAATTCCCCCTAGCGGTTTGTGATTTTCAAAACAAAAAAACAGGGGCGTTACCATCAGATGAATTCAGTACCGCTATTGCCGACAACATCCGGCACTACCTCGACTTGTCGGGAATCTTTAATATTTTGGACAAGAAAAGTTTTCTGGAAGGCGTTGAGCCAGGTACTCCGGAAACCATCCGTTTTTCCGACTGGTCTGTCATTGGCGCGGATTTTCTGCTGCGCGGTGATATGATAATCGCCGGCCAAAATGATGTCATCGTGGAGAGCCGTTTGTACGACGTCACGCGTGGCCAGATGCTTTTTAATAAAAAATATTTGGATAAAACCGGCGACCTGCCGGCATTTGCTCGCGCTATCGCCGCCGATATCCTGCTTGCGCTGACCGGAGATGAAGGAGACTTCAATACAAAAATTGCCTTTGTGATCAAAAAAAATGCCCGGTCCGATATTTACACGATGAACTATAACGCATCCGACATGATAAATCTGACAAATCATCAAAACATTGTCGCGGCGCCGCGCTGGTCGCCGGACGGTCAATATCTTGCTTTTACATCATACAAAAGCGGCCGGCCAGCGGTTTATCTGCAAAATTTAAAAACCGGAAAAGAAAAAACCGTTTCTTCGTTCCCTGGCCTAAATTTATGTGGTTCCTTCTCCCCGGACAGCAAAAAACTATTGCTGACGCTGAGTAAGGACAACAATGAAGAAATCTATGTCCTGGACATCGACACCATGACGCTCAAGCGTTTAACCCATAGTTATTCCATTGATGTTTCTCCTGCCTGGTCGCCTTGCGGCAAAAAAATCGCTTTTGTGTCTAATCGTTCGGGCTCCCCGCAAATATTTTTAATGGATACGGACGGTAACAACGTTAAAAGAATAACTTTTGAAGGCAATTACAACACATCTCCTTCTTGGTCTCCCCGCGGCGGCAGAATTGCTTATGAAGGTCTCATCAATCACAAGTATCAAATCTTTTCCGTAGATGAGGAAGGCAACAACCTTATTCAGTTGACATTTGATGATGCGGATAATGAATATCCATCATGGTCTCCTTCCGGCAGACAAATTGTTTTCAGCTCGAGGCAAGGCTCAAAAAGTCGCATCAGTATTATGAATGCTAATGGACTGAACATGCGAGTTCTTAAGGAAAATAAAGACCATTTAGTGATGCCTTCCTGGTCACCCAGATTTAAATAGAAAATTTATTTCATGTTGGGGTTGTTATTTTTCAGCCTTTGCCGTATAGAAAGCAATATGATTAGTTATGCATTCAACAGGGATATCGAAAAGCAGCGAGGTTGCCGGGCATCCCCTTGAAAAATACCTTATATGCATTTAATTTTTATATTATTTTTGTTGACGTCCACAGGCAAGTTATGTTTAAATTTTGGCACAACTTGTGAGCTACTCACACCCATAACGAAAGGAGAATATCATGAAGAAACATTTAACGCTAATAGGGTTATTTATGGTTTTTGCATTTAGTTTGACAATGTTCAGTGGTTGCGCGGAAAAGAAGGCGGTTGTCAAGGATGAGGCCATCCAGGAACAAAAGGTTGCGCCCACTCAGACGGCACCGGTAGTAGTGACAGACGATGAAGCCGCCCGCCGAGCAAAAGAACAGGCAGATCGAGAAGCCGCTCTGAAAGCACAGGCCGCGAAGGATAGAGCCGCAAGAAATGCAGCAGCGCTCAACGACCTGAATATTCAAAACATCTATTTTGATTATAACAAATCCAGTGTCCGCCCCGATGCCCGTGAAATATTGAAGTCCAACGCCGATATATTCACAAAGAACAGCGCTGCCAAGATCGTTGTTGAAGGCTATTGCGATGAAAGAGGCACCGCCGAATACAATATGGCTCTGGGAGAGAGACGTGCCCAGGAAGCCAAGCAATACCTGATAAATCTGGGGATCAGTGCATCGCGACTTGAAACCATCAGCTATGGTAAGGAACGTCCGGCTAACGAAGCCCACAATGAAGCGGCCTGGGCGCAGAACAGACGCGCACAGTTTCTTTTGAAATAATTCAGAAAAGGAGAAAGCTTTGAAAAGCTCTCTTTATCTCATATTTCTAGTGCTTGTTTTTTTCGTTTCCGGCTGTGCGACATCGTCCGATTTAAAGGCGGTCCGCTCGGAATTAGACCAGCAGATGGAAGAGAAGCTTGCCGCGGTGGATACTCGAATCGCCGCGGTGCAAAAAGAGCAGGAGAAAAGCACAACGACTCTGGCTTCCATGCGCAAAGGACAAGCCAATACCAGCGCGGACTTTGCAGAACTCCGCGATAACATACAGCAACTACACGGTCAAGTTGAAGCATTGAAGAAAGAAACGTCCCGGGATTCCAAGGAATATAAGGCAAAGATCGACAACCTTCTCCTGAAGATCAATTTCATCGAAAATTTCCTGGAAATCAGCAAGAAAGATTCTTCAAGTGACATTGACAGTTCTGCTTTAACCAAGGATCCTTCGGGAAAGCAGGATAAAGCGGCAATTTATGCAGCGGCCTATCAGACCTTTAAGGGCGGCAACTACACAAAGGCCAGAGAAGCTTTTCAAGGTTTCCTGACCGCTCATCCGGCAGGCGAATATTCTGATAATGCCCAGTTCTGGATTGGCGAATGTTATTTTTTTGAAAAGAAATACGACAAGGCCATTCTGGAATATGAAAAAGTGACCAAACAATTCCCCAGCAGCAACAAGGTTCCTTATGCCTTGTTAAAGCAGGGGATTTCCTTTCAAAACCTGGGCGATAAAGTAAGTGCCAAGCTGCTTCTGCAACAAGTGATTAGGGATTATCCCAATACCAGCCAGGCTCGGATTGCGCGTTCCAAGCTTCAGGACATTAACTAGGTTTGTCCGATCATAAAAGAATAAAAAAAGGGGCTTTTGCATAAGGCCCCTTTTTTTATCAGTGCGAAAGGACTCTTGACTACGGGAGGACAGTGCACCCAATCCTGATTGCGGTTCTTTCAAGATTCAAACGATGCATGATTTTCATAGAGAGACAGCTCTCTACACTGTTAATTCATTTTAATTATTTTGATTTCCGACGGAATCGGCAATTCAAAAACCGACAGATCAGTCGCTTTTTCGATTTTCAGATCGGAATATTTTACGCTGACAGACGTCATGTTATCCGTCCATTTAATGGTTATCTTTTCGGCAAGAGGACCCTGCGGCGCGTAATTCTCATATTGCACCTGATAAATTTCTCTGCCGTCCGAATCATGGCGGACCAGCCTTACTATTCTTCCGTTTTTCTCCATCCAGATCGTTTGCGAAGGCCCCAAAGGTGTTTTCATGTCAACACGCAGCAAATCGGCTTCCTCGTAACTCGCATATAACAAGTTCTGTTCGGCCAGCGGTGGATAAGAACCGGAGAGAATCATCACCATATCTGCAATATTCAATGCAAAAGTTAAAAAACGAGCCAGATTTTCGGCAGAGGGTTTTCCCGAATAAAACTCGCCCCGCGACGGAATAAATATCCTCATATCACCAGGCGTTGCGGTCAGGAAAAAATCGGGTGTGCCAATCAGTGGCAGCATCTCCAGACGAAGATAGGAAGGCTTCTGCAAAACTAACGCGGCTCTGACCGGAAAATTCCCCTGCGCCGTCATCAGATCAATCTGTGCCGTGGCGACAATTCTGTCCGTTTCATGAATCGTTCGGGAAATAATCTCTAAAGATTTTGGCGGCATGCCAGCGGTTTTCCCGGCGCATCCGCAAACCAGCATCACCAGCCATAAAAAAATAACCACTCGCCCACAGGGAAAATATCGATCACGCATGTCAGAAGCACTACCTGGGAAATTTGACGTAGTTTTTGGCAACTCTATTTTTTATTAATCAGATTATCGAGTTTCTTTTTCAGTAACCTGTTGTCAGGATCAATTTTCATAGCCTTCCGGTAGTAGCCCAGAGCCTCTTTCTCCTGACCGATTTTTAAATGAACATCCCCCAGATGCTCCATAACATTGGGGTCATCCGGCAAGAGTTCCAGTGCTCTTTTTAGATGTTTCAGGGCACTGTCGTAATTGTTTTTTCTAAAATGCAACCAGCCCAGTGAGTCCAAAATGTATCCATTGTCCGGTTTGATCTTTAAGGCCTGGACAATCATTTGTTCGGCCTGGTCAAGATGAATATCACGATCGGCATAGGAATAGCCGATAAAATTAAGCGCGTCCGCATTTTGCGGATCAATCTCCAGAACGGTTTTCATGGATTTAACACTGTCCTCAAAACGGTTCATTTTCTCCAGAATTGAGCCATGGACATAGTGCAGATCCGCATTCCGGGGGAAGCGCCCAATGCCTTCCAGAGCCGTTTTTTCCGCCGTGGCAAAGTCCTTCTGCTCTTCATACAGCGATGATAAGTAGAGAAACAAAATGGCCTGATCGTTTTTCTTTTCAATGGCTTGGGTTATAACCAAGATGGCGTCCGCTAGCTTACCTTCTTTCTTGAAAATCATAGCCGCGTGAATTTGGGCATTGGCGTATAATTCAAACTCCGGAGATATTTTTTGATACTCCGCCTGCGCCGTATGCCAATCACCCTTTTGCTCCAGAGCATTGGCCAAAAGATAACGCAATTTTTGGTCGTTAGGCGCCATTTCCAGAAGCGATAAAAATTGAACGGCCGCCGCATCAAACCGGCGTATATCGTAGTATAAAAGCCCCAGAGCGGTGCGCACCTCCTGGTTGGTGGGATCCGTTTTTAAGACTTCCTGAAATTCTTTTTCCGCCTCTTCCTGTTTATTCGCTTTAACCAGCAGCTCAGCAATCTTTATCCGGAAACTGATCCGGGCAGGATTCATCTCCAGATAACGGCGATAAACGCCAATGGCTTCATCATATTTGCTTTGAGTTTCGTAAAGTGCGGCAAGCCCCAGCCAACTCGCTTCAAACGCGGGCCTTTGTGCCGTAATCTTTTGATAGAGAGCCTCTGCCTCCGCTAAGCGGTTCATTTGGGTCAGCGTTTTTGCGTAGTAATAAATGCCAATGATATTATTGGGATCTATCCCCAGCATTTTCTTATAAGCTTGGTCAGCTGAGTCATACTTTTTTTCCTGCGCGTAAATAGTCGCCAGATACAAGTAGGCAACCAGATTCTTTGGATCCATCTCGATGATGGTCTGATATTCCCGAATCGCCTTATCGTATTCACGCAGATTAAAATACACCCCCCCCATAATGGAGCGGAGTTCGATGTTGCCGGGATTCTTAGTCAGAGCTGACTCCCCGAGCGACAAGGCAAAATCAACATTACTATTCTCTACATACAGCGAAACCAGTTCGGTGGTAAGATAAGGTGAATCGGGATGAAGCGCGAGCGCCTGTTTCAATTGATCGATAGACGCCGTCAGATCGCCATCCAGGCGCAATAAAACGGCCAGCGAATAATGATAGCCGGCGGCTCCGGAATACTGCTCCGGGATGGATGGATAAGATAATGGACGGTCTACCGACAAAGAAGCGCAGCCCACAAAAATTGCGGGGATAAGAAATCCGAAGATCATGAAATTAGTAAGTTTTTTTTTCATAGGGTATGGTTGCTCTCAATGCTTATATCCCGAAAAACCCGTTTGTTAAGATGCGCCTTCCGATGATTTCTTTTTCACCAGTTTCGATACCGGAACAATCGAAACACCTTTTTCCCGAAAAGATTTATTGGCGGCTCTGATTGCCCGAATTGTCTCGGGATAAGGATGGCCGATCACAATCAGCGGAGCGTTACCGGCCGGCGCATTGCACACATCCATCAGGATTTGATAGATTTTTGAATAATCACGATCATTGTCCAGAAAAATTTTGCGTGACGCGACAGTCAAATGGGCTTTCTGTGACGCTGCCGTGGTTTTTGAATTGTTGGTCGTCCGCGAATCGATAAAAAACAAATCCTTCTTTTTCAACTGTTTAAAAACCAGCATCAGCCTTTCTTCATCAGCCATGAATTTGGAACCCATGTGGTTGTTGACGCCGGAGATATAAGGAACAGAAGCCAGATTTTTTTCCAGTTGAAAGACAATTTCTTCATCATTCATATCCGAAAAAAGAGCGCCATTACCCGGTTTTTCCTTTGGGTAGGAAAGCGGCTCCATCGGCAGATGCAACAAGGTTTCACGATTGGCCTTATGCAACATGTCCGCTGCTTCTCGTGAGTGAGCAAGAAGCGGTAAAATGGCAAACGTGATATCCGCGTCAACGCGTAAAAGCTCATGCACCGGCGTCATATCATACCCAATATCATCAATAATAATGGCAACCTGCTTTAACTTCAACCGAGGCGGCATTATTTTGGCAATAACAACATCTTCTTTCTCCGCAGGGTTCCCCGCAACCGGCGGAGGCTGGGGGAGGTCTCTGGCTTTTTCCCGTGACTTTTTCGCCGGCGTCAGAGCCTGCTCCATTTCCTTTGCAGCGGCCTTCTGTTGCGTCGTTTGCTTCTTCTGCTCCGGCGATTTAAACACAACCGTTTCTTCCCGAGGAAACATGATCACGTAAACGATTGCGGCAACAGATAAGACGATCAGCGCTGTTAAAACCGCTATTAATAAATTGTTCTTTCTTTTCTTTTTCATAGCCGACAATATCCGCGCCTTTGTGAAAACGGAATCAGTTGATCAGATTCTTTTTCATGATACGCCAGCTTTTCAAAATATCAATAGCCGTCTTGAGTTGATTGTCTTTGGTCAAATCGGAAGTATCTTTGAGACTTTCAATTTTATTTTCCTCAAGCTGCGTGCCGTCTTCTTTGGCTGGTTTGATGTGGCCTTTGAGATCCTTTTCCCGAAGTCTTTCCGTAAGACCATTCTCCGGCTCCTCGGAAGGCTTCACCAACTTAACGATAATGTCCGGTTTAATCCCCTCGGCCTGAATGGATCTGCCGCTGGGCGTGTAATACCGGGCCGTAGTCAGTTTCAACGCGGAACCGTTTTCCAGGGGAATCACTGTTTGCACGGATGCTTTGCCAAAGGTCTGCGTCCCCACAATCAGAGCCCGACCGTTATCCTGCAGCGCACCCGCAACAATTTCCGCCGCGCTTGCCGTTCCTTCATTCACCAAGACGACCATGGGAACGGTGATTTCCTTACTGCCATTGTCCCTGGCCATTGTTTTGGTTTCCATGTTTTTCGTGCGACCGCGGGTGGAAACAATCATTCCCGACTTCAAAAACATATCGGATACTTCAATCGCCTGATTCAGGAGTCCGCCCGGATCATTTCTCAAATCCAGCACCAGTCCCTTCATGGGACTGGCTTTTTCACCCACCTCGGCCAGCGCTTTACGCAGATCCGTGGATGTTCTCTCATGGAAAGACGCGATGCGGATATAGCCGATATGATCATCAAATGTCTTTGATTTGACGCTTTTAATCTGGATAACGGCGCGTGTCAGGACAATATCTTTAGGCTGGACCATATTCTCTCGCATAATGGTGATAGTCACCTTGGTGTCCTTTGGACCTCGCAGTTTTTTCACGGCTTCCATGATGGTAATATCTTTTGTGGATTTACCGTCGATTTTGATGATCTGATCGCCGGATTTCACTCCGGCTTTGTATGCGGGGGTATCCTCAATAGGAGAAACAACGGTTAACATATCTTTTAAAATAGTTATTTCAATGCCGATCCCGCCAAAACGCCCCTGCGTTTCCACTTCCAGTTCTTTATAAATTTCGGCGGTCATAAACGAGCTGTGGGGATCAAGGGACTTCATCATGCCGTTAATCGCACCCTGAATCAAGACGGAGGAGTCCACTTCATCAACGTAGTTTTTATGCACCATATCTAAAACTTCATTGAATGTTTTAATCTCTTTGTAGATGTTTTTGTCCCGCTCGGAAACCTTGCTGTCGGAATACGGCCCAAAAATAACAAAAAGGCCAAGGAGAATGATGACGAATAATGGCCATTTACCGGATATGTTTTTCATGCTCTGCCTCACTGTAAACAAGATATTTTGTTTTATATAAAGAAATGCCTTTAATCAATGGAATCATATACCATTACTCCAGTTATTTTCCATATATTTCGGCAATCAGGAAAGAAATAATCAACCACCTCGCGAGCTCGCTGTCGAGGTATGAAATGAACGTCATTATATCGCGAGCAAGCTCGCGGAGAATTAACGCTCGTCCCGCTTAAGCGGGGTTAAGAATACTGTTGTGGACTGGACGTGTGAAAATCGGGAGGCATTTTTCCTACTCTATCGACCAGATTGTCTGGCCTGCCGCATCCTTCAAAGTAATATTCTGCAAAGCCAGTTCCTGACGGATATCGTCGGCCCGGCTCCAATCTTTTTCTTCGCGGGCTTTTTGCCGCTCCAGAATCAGCGCTTCTATTTTGGGAACATCCAGACCGCGTTTCCCGACTTCCATATCGCGGTCGACGTGGAAGAAGATCTCCGGATCAGACTGAAAAACACCCAGCACATCGCCAAAATGCGTAAAGACATCTGCTGCGGTCTCCAGGATGACCTGCTTGGTTGATACGGGCATCTTCTTTTCCGCAGTCGTAACATTATTAATCAACCGGGCAGTATCGAAAACATAACCCAGGGCCTGCGCTGTATTAAAATCATCGTCCAGCGCGGCGCTAAACTTTTCTTTTAATTCATTTAATTTATGAATGTACTCCAACGGTGTGGGTAGAAGATTTTCTTGTGCGCGCGGGACTAACGCCCGCGTTTCTTTCATGAGTTGCAAGGCGGTATAGCAGCGAATAAGCGCCGTCCTGGCTTCCTTGAGCGACGCCTCCGAATAATCCACGGGGCTTCGGTAATGACTCTGGAGCATAAACAGGCGTAAGGCTTCCGGATGGTACTGTTTGATGATCTCCCGTATCGGAAAGATATTCCCCAGTGATTTAGACATCTTTTCCGCATTGATCTTCACAAAACCATTGTGCATCCAATAATTGGCCAAGGGTTTCCCCGTTGCCGCTTGAGATTGCGCGATTTCATTTTCGTGGTGCGGGAAAACCAAGTCTTCGCCGCCCCCATGAATGTCGAATGTCTCGCCCAGATAACGCCGGCTCATGGCCGAGCATTCAATATGCCAGCCTGGCCTGCCCCTTCCCCAAGGACTTTCCCAGAAAGGCTCGCCTTCCTTGCTCTTTTTCCACAGCACGAAATCCAGCGGGTTTCTTTTCTTGTCATTGATGTCCACGCGGGCGCCAGCCATCATTTCATCCAGATGACGTCCCGACAATCCGCCGTATGCAGGAAAATTATTCACCGCATAAAACACATCGCCGTCCACTGAGTAGGCAATGCCTTTTTTTTCCAGCATTGAAATCAGAGCGATCATCTCCGCCATATGCTCGGTCGCCTTTGGCGTCACGGTAGGTGTCAGAACATTGAGCGCGGCCATATCTTCATCATGCAGCTTGATATACCGCTCGGCTATTTCAGCGATGCCGACACCTTCTTTATTTGCCCGATCAATGATCTTGTCGTCAATATCGGTAAAGTTTTTGATATACGTCACGTTGTAACCACGCGCCTGTAAATGCCGGAAGGCCACGTCAAAAACTACCGCGGCGCGGGCATGACCGACATGGCAGACGTCGTATGCCGTAATGCCGCAAACATACATGCCGACAGCACCATCTTTAATCGGTTGAAATGTTTCCTTTTGTCTTGTTCTGGTATTAAATATTTTTTGAGGCATATTTTATTACTTTCATCAGGGATAAAGCGGAGACATCTGCAAACCACTGTCTTCAGCCAGAGAACAGACCAAATTCATGTTCTGCACGGCCTGTCCGGCAGCTCCCTTGATCAAATTGTCAATGGCGGAAATAATAATCACCCGGTTGGTCCGTGGATCAACCGCTAAACCGATATCGCAGTAGTTTGATCCGCAAACGGACGAAATATTGGGATACGTCCCGGCAGGGCTTATCCGTACAAATTTATCCGCAGCATAAGCGGATACATACAGCGAATGAAGCTCGGCAAGCGTTATGTCTTTCATGAGCGTCGCGTAAACCGTGCTTAAGATACCCCTTTTCACCGGCAATAAATGCGGTGTGAAGGAAATAGCAAACTTTTCCCCGGCCAGCATGTTGAGTTCCTGCTCAATTTCTGGCGTATGCCTGTGCTTGCCGACTTTATAGGCTTTAAATCCACCATCAACTTCGCAAAAAAGCGATCCCACGAGAGGGTCCCGGCCTGCGCCACTCACACCGGAGGCCGAATCGGCAATGATCGTGGAAACATCCAGCAGATTGTTTTTCAACGCGGGCATCAGGCCCAGAATGATGCTGGTCGGATAACAACCCGGATTGGCAATCAACCGGGATTTTTTGATCTCCTGCCGGTAAAGCTCAGGAAGCCCATAGACCGCCTGCCCGAAAAGATCGGCGCTATTGTGTTTGGCATACCACTTTTCGTAAGCGGCAAGATCTCGCAGGCGATAGTCTGCGGAAAGATCGATCACTTTTTTACCCGCCTTAATAAAGACGGGAGCAATGTCCATGGATACGCCGTGAGGAAGAGCCAGAAAAGCCACATCGCAGAGTTTGGCAATCTCCTGGGGTGTTGCGTTTGAATAGGTCAGTGATGTTAAACCGAAAAGTGACGGAAACACGTCCGAAACCTTCACGCCATCATAGCGCCTGGAGGTAACGGCCATCAATTCCGCCTGCGGATGCCCGGATAAAATCCTGATGAGTTCCTGGCCTGTGTAGCCGCTGGCCCCGAAAATCGCTGCTTTAATTTTCATAAAAACTCCAAAAAAAAGGGAGGCCTGAAAGCCCCCCTTGGATGATTAGCGTTTGGAGAATTGGAATTTCTTACGGGCTCCCGGTTGTCCATATTTTTTTCTTTCAACGACGCGGGCATCACGTGTTAAGAAACCTGCCTTTTTCAGTATGGGGCGCAACTCGGCGTCATATTCCAGAAGCGCTTTGGAAATGCCATGTTTGACAGCTCCCGCTTGTCCCGCGACGCCACCGCCGCCGACATTGATATAAAAATCAAACTGATCGTTCTTGCCGGTAATATCCAGAGGCTGACGAATGATCATCTTCAAACTGGGACGGGAAAAATATTCCTCATAATTTCTCTTGTTAACCACGATATTGCCACTACCTGCTTTCATATAGACGCGGGCAATAGCGCTCTTCCTCTTACCGGTTGCATAAAAACGTTGTACTGTCATGACTTCTCCCATAAAAATATAATCAATTCTTCAGAGTTCCGGGTAGTTAAACCGCTAATGCCTGTGGACACTGGGCTTCATGCGGATGCGCGTTGCCGCTGTAAACCTTTAGTTTCTTAAGCATTTTTCTGCCCAAATTATTCTTGGGCATCATGCCGGCCACGGCAATGCGAATTAAATTTTCCGGCTTTTCCGCCAGCATTTTACCGGCGGCCGTTTCTCTTAACCCTCCCGGATAGCCGGAATAGGAATAATAAATTTTGTCGGTAAGCTTTTTGCCGGTCAGGGCAATCTTTTCGGCATTCACCACCACGATAAAATCGCCGGTATCGACATGCGGCGTATAAATAGCTTTGTGCTTGCCCCGAAGGCGCAGGGCAATCTGGCTAGCCAACCTTCCTAATATTTTATCGGATGCATCGACCACGTACCAGTCTTGTTTTGTCTCTTCTGCTTTCGCTGAAAATGTTTTCATAGTAAACCGCCACTTAGTTAAAAATTTAAAAACGTAAACTATGCAATTCCCGTCTGTTTGTCAAGAAAAATATTTGAATCCAATATAATTGCCAATACCGGTCAGGTCTGATGACCAAAATAATAAATAGCATAATCCGTGACAGACAAATACATCATCAAATTCCTAGCATACCTAATCCGGCCAGGGATATTTTCAGCATAATTCTTTCATCATCGTGTGTCTTGGTATAGGCCACTCCCACGCCCCAGCATTGCTCCGTATAGACCAGCCCAACCGTATTTTCAACGGTTTGACTGTTAAACTGATCAAGCCGGATAACGAATTGGCCACTCAGGCGCTCGGTAATGACCGCTTTTAAGTCCATATTAATCTCTTGGATGGAATCCCGCGTGTAACGGTAACCGAATGTCAGCTTATCACCGCGCCAGTCGCTGATGCCCAGATCATAGTTCATTTCTTTCCAGCCGCTGTAGGGACTATATTTATTACGGGCCGCAAATGACAAATAAGAATGAGGCTTCAGATCAAGCTCCATCCCTATATCCGACATGGGTCGCCTATCCCCGGTTGAGCCTGCCATCTCTTTTTTAGCTTCGTTAATGTCATAGACCTGAAATAGCTTGAAGCGGAATAATTCCAGATAATTGCCCATCCCGATTTTGTCTTTGACCCGGGCGGTAACCGTATTGGTAAGAGACCAGGCCAACGCGTTTTGTTCGGTTAAAACATTTGTGTTATTGATATTATAAGACGTGAAAGGATCGAGCAACGAACTTATCTTCGGCAAATAATCGGGAATGTCGTCTTGCCGGACACCGGGTGTATAGGAATAAAGAACTTCGGGTTTGATTTCATGCCGGACTTTCTCCCAGTTTAGAATGCTGACATCGAAAACGCGGGAGAGCAGACTGCTGACCGTTAGGCCGGCATTATAAATCGTGCGGCTGCCACTTTTATTTTCGGAATCAGCCGCATTGTCTTCACGGTTCCAATAGATTTCCCGCACAGTGAGTTGCGGGGTGATCTTCGCATAGCTGGAAATATTAAAAGGCAGTGAAATCGTCGGCGAAAGATCAACATAGTGTCCTTTGGCTCCTTCGCCCCGGTAAAAATAGTCATAATGACCGGCAAATTCAAAATACACAGGCGTGGAAAAAAGCGGCTGTTTGATGCCGGTCAAAACGATCTCCGGGTACTGCTGCAAGGTCCGGTCATTATTGTTTACCGCAAAATCGTCCGTTGAGCTGACGCGCGCCATCACATTATAGTTATTCCATCCCTTGAACACACGCGCCGATGATTCGAGGGAACGTAGGGACTCATTCCCTTGAAAAGGAATTTTCCGAAATGGGTCTTCCTCCGAACCGGCATAATGAGTCAAATAATAGTTATGAGCATTAAAATCACGAAAATACCACGCATCGGAAACACGACGCAAATCCGTCCGGACATAAAATTGCGTATCAAAATTCGTCTGATGATTGGCCATGAAAGACCAACGCCTGTGCATCTCTTGCCAGTCGCGGATTAACGTGTTGCCGATGGTTTCCGTAACGTGTTTGTTGTCTTCCATGTAGTCGCCATAGAGCGTGCCAAAAGACTTGCTGCCAGCGAAATACCGGAATTCTGCGCCTTCTTTAAATCCTCTTTTTTCGATGTAACGCGAATAAAATGTCGCGTCCATTTGGGGATTAATAGCCCAGAAAAAAGGAATCTCGACATCCACACCGTCTTTATCCTTGGAGTAGGCAAGATAAGGAAAAAGCAATCCTGTCTGTCGTTTGGTTTTCGCGGGAAACGCGATGAGGGGGGTATAGACTACCGGCACGCCTTTGGTCAGCAAGCGGGCATTCTTCAACCAGCCATACCCTTCAACGGTCACGTTCATCTCCGATCCGGCCAGTTGCCAATCGGGATTATCACCGTCACAGGTGGTGGCCAAAGGCTTTTCGATACGATAGCTATTATCACCGGTTTTCTCGATCTTATCCCCTTTTACGTAGAAATGATTGCGAGCGTAAAAAGCTTTGGCGTTATAGGCCACACCTGTTTTATCTTCCACATTCACGACGATTTTATCACCCGCGAGCGAATCCTGGGCCATCTTCAGGAATGCGCCGCCTTGTGCGGTAGCCAGATTATTCTTGCGATCAAACTCAACACTCGCGGCAGTTAAGACGCCATCGCCATAAGTTATGACGACATTGCCAAAAGCCGAGTAAACATCACGTTCGTTATCGTAGGACAGGTTATCCGCTTCGATCTTTACCGGTGCGTCAGCGGGCACTTTAATATCCTGAGCAAAAATATTGTTGCTCACGCACAGGACAAAAATCGCCCCCGTTACCATTCCGACATATTGTCTCAATCTGATCGGCAAATTCATCAACCTTGTTTATAATTCTTGAATCACAACGGGAATTGTCCTCCGAGCATGCGCCGGGCAAGCTGACTGTTCCCTGTTCCTTACGCTTCACACTTCACGCTCTTGTATGCGCTTCGTCCCTTACCACAAGAACGCATTTGATGAAATGTCTGTTTTAATCTCTCCGGCAAGATAAAGCGAACCACACGCTAAGATCAAATCGTCTTCACCGACATATCGGAGCGCCTGCCGAACGGATGCAGTTACACTGTCGGATATCAGGGCCGGATAACCGAGGCTCTCCAGGAATGCCGCCAATGCTGTTGGCGGCACAGCGCGCTTCGTCTTTAACAGCGGCAAGAGTATCTGATGAGACAGCGGCGCTATCTTGCGCAGCATCCGGCGATAATCCTTATCGGTCAGAGCGCTGAAGATTAGGATCAGCCGACGACCGAAGAAATCCTTTCGCAATGCGCGGCAAAGCGATACGATGCCCGCCGGATTGTGCGCGCCGTCCAGCAGGAACAGCGGACTTGGCCGCAGGATTTCCAGTCTTGCCTCCCAGCGGGTTTGCGCCAGCCCCTTCTGAACAGCCTGATCATCAATCCGGTAACCCTTCTTCTCCAAAATTTCAATGGCTGCCATGGCCAGGGCTGCATTAGACAACTGATGCGGCCCCCGCAGAGGCATGGTAAGTTGGTTAATTTTACGGTTTAGTCCTTCATACGATATTGATTCGTCCTGATGGATTTTCATTTTAAAATCAATACCTAGACGCAGAAGCCCGGCCTGCTGTTTGTGGCATATCCCGTTAAAAACATCGATGACTTTTCTTTGTGTCGCGGCAGTGACACAAACCCCATTTTTTTTGATGATCCCGGCTTTTTCACGGGCAATCGCTTCCAGCGTTTTACCCAGATAAGCCGTATGCTCCAACGCGATATTGGTGATCACCGAAACCAGCGGCTGACAGATATTGGTTGCATCCAGCCTTCCGCCTAAGCCCACTTCCAGAACGGCAATATCCACTTTCCGGCGGGAAAAATAAAGAAAAGCGGCAGCCGTCAAACACTCAAAATAAGTAATCGGCTGCACGGTGTGATCTTTGATCTCAGCAATCAGCCCCCCCAGATCCTTAGGGGATATTTTCATTCCATTGATAACGATTCTTTCACGAATATCGATCAGATGCGGTGATGTATAGAGACCTACTTTTAAACCTGCTTGCTGCAGAATCGAAGCCAGCATGACGGCGGTGGATCCCTTGCCGTTGGTGCCGGCAATTAAGACCGAATGAAATGAGTTCTGCGGATTTCCCCCCATCCGAGACAACAATTCGTTGATCGCCTCCAAGCCAAAACGCATTACGTCAATATTCAGACCGGAAAGATAGGCGCCGGGATTAAATTTATTCATGGGATTGCCTATTAATTATATTCGAATGACCTGACCATCTTCAATGATGCGGATTTTCTTATCCCGGATTGCCGCGATTTCTCGGCGAATCGCCTCGGCGTACTGGGACTTCATGTGATAAAGATAAATCTCGGGTTTTGCGTCTTTCAATTTTTTCAGTTCCGCCGCGAGCGTCACCGGCGTGAGGTGCCCGGTTTTATCCGCTATACCTTGCATGCTGCCGGGCAGGGACGTTTCCACAAAAATCGCCCGCAACCCCTTCACGGTCCTGGCGACTTTCCAGACATCCTCTGTGGGCCCCGTGTCGCCGAGGAAAAGAACCGCCTTGTCTTTCGACTCCATCATGTATCCCATGGTTTCCACGGTATGATGAACACCCATCGCCCGCACCTGCCAATCGCCTAATATTTTTTTTCTACCGGGCGTGAGAATCTCAAACTTAATCAGTGGCGCTTTGGCGCTGGGAATTTTGGAGAAATCAGGCCAGATAACATTATTGAACAAATGGCGGCGGATATTTTCAATAATCCCCCGGCTGCTGCAGACAATCAGCGGTCTTTCCCGTTTCGCATAATAAAGATTATCCGCAAGAAACATGATGTCGCGCACATGATCCAGATGGGTGTGTGTTACAAAAATATAATCAATGCGGAGTTGTTCCGCAAGCGTCAACACGGGCGTGACAGTTCCCGCATCGATCAAGATATTTTTTTCAAGAAGGAAACTTGTTGTATTGTGATAAGGCAATTGTGAACCGTGGCAACCCAACACCCGTATCTTCATGTAGAGCTCCTCGACGTCCATGATACTGAAATAATCGAAGATGACGTTACCATACATTCGGCAGGCAGGCAATGATTTTGTAACATCCGGCCAAAGGCAAACTTGCCTTTTTAGTTTCCACTTTTTATTTTGCGGCGGGATCTGAGCGCCCTTTTAAAAGGCCCTCTTTTTTTCTACTGATGAGGGGCTCCATTTTCAGCGCCAGAAGGGTAATATCATCGGCGGGATTGGAACCTGCGGCAAACTGGTGCACGGCTGCTATGATCTTTTCTACCACACTCTGCGCCGATGCCCTGTTGGTCCCGTCGAGAACATGCAGGAGGCGCGCTTCGGTAAAGAAGTCCTTTTGTCTGTTCATAGCTTCGGTCACGCCGTCCGTATAGAGCACCAAGGTATCGCCGGGCTCAAGACACAGCTTCCCTTCTTCATAATTCATATCGTCCATGACGCCCAAAGGAACATTGGCCGTGACCTTAAGGAAAGAAACGGAACCGTCGGTCTTCACAATAACCGGAGGATTGTGACCGGCATTGATATACGTGACGTCACCGGTCGTTATATCCAGAAATCCGCAGAAAGCTGTCACAAACATGGAGGCATCATTTCCCTCACAGAGTGTTTTGTTGACATTGGATACAATCAGTCCCAATCCCACATCACCCGGTTGCATCTTGGCCTTCATCACCGTTCTGGTAACGGCCATGAACAGCGCGGCTGGAACGCCTTTTCCCGAAACATCGCCAATCATGAAAAAAAAACGATTGTCTCCCACAAAATAAAAGTCGTACAAGTCGCCACCCACTTCCTTGGCCGGTTCCAGCGTCGCATATAAGGAGAATTCCTCTCTTACCGGCACAGGTGGAAAGGTCTTGGGGACAAGACTCATTTGAATCTCACGGGCCACGCTGAGTTCGCCCTCCATCGTGAGTTTGGCCTTTTCCAGAGAGCGTTCCTTAAGCAGGTTTATCATGATGTATCCATAGATACCAATTCCGATGGCATTGGCGGCAACGATAGGAAAAACGGTGCTCTCCACGAGAGTGATGGCCTGCTCCCGTGGTTGACTGATGGCAATGACGATGGCCATGTGGAGGAGCTCCACACAGATCATGAACAGGACGGCCCGACCAATGCCCAGAAATCTGTTGCGTCTCAACAGATACAAAGCACCTCCCGCCAGACCGGCCATTATGGGCGCGATCCCGCAGGCAAGCGCCGTAAAGCCACCCTGTAAATAGCGGTGAACGCCGCCAATGATGCCCGCACCCAAACCAACCAGGGGACCCGCCAAAAGACCGGCGACGGCCGGTCCCAAATCACGGATGCTGGCGATGCCGCCGAGAATTGGGAAACCTCCCAGTGTCCCGTAGATGGAGAATATCCCAAAGATAAGGACCATAAGGAATTGGTCCTTCCATGTCATACTCTTTTCCAGGACACGATTGAACAACGGGCTACGGGTTATAAAATAAGCGACGACTATAATAACCGCAACGCTGTTGATGAGTGATAAAAGGGTTGGGATAACCGATTGCATAACCTTTCTCTGGTTTATTAACGCTTTACCATTTGCAGTATAATGAATGCCTGGATACTTGGCAATCTCTTTTAGACTACAGCTATGATTGGTTGCATACGGGCGGTTTGTTCTCGCGACGCGGCGATCTCGAAGCACCAGAGATTGCCGCGTCGCTTTCAATAACCCGTTACGTTTCTACTGAAACACAGGCCACTATGAAGCACGCAAAAGACACAACATCGGTCAGTAAGTGTGTCACGGCCTATTCATTCATCGCGTATTCGCCATTTAAGGTAAATACATATTTATTCCAGACCCTGTTATATTGGTCATCATCTCCCTGTGACTTGATCAGCATGATGTCCTTGCAGTAGGCACGCTGTTCGTCCTTGGTGGTGTGCGTACCATAGATTTGCAGGGCAAAGCGGGCAAAGTCGCGCACCATGAAATCAAAGATCTGGTTGACAATATCCGAATCAACATTATCAAATTTGGCCTGTTCCAGAATCAGCTGCCCATAGACCACGATGGAGAACATCTCGCCCAACGGCAGAGAAAAGATGGGATCCATATCCTGGGCCTTGTCCGGACCGGCTTTCTCCAGCAATGCCTTGAATAGATTGATCTGCTGAATAAAGATGGCCACATTCGGCAGTTGCTTATTGGCTTCGAAAACCGGCTTATAGTCGTGGAACTGAACGGTCCCCAAACCCTTTGTCGGCCCTTGGTTGAACAGGAAGAGATCATCTTTGGCAGAAAAATCCTGCGCCACCGGTTTATATTCTGCGGGGTTAAAGAAGTAGTTCTTCATGAACTTGCGGATGAGCTGAACATTAACATGGACCGTGCCTTCCAGCTTGGAAGGCCCGCGAATGTCTGAAGCACCGATGGAAAAATAGGTATCCTTTTCGAATCCCTTGGCGGCAATCACTTCCCAGAGCAGGTTGATTACTTCTTCGGCCTGCGTCGTCACTTTCATCTTGCTGGTGGGATTGTAGAGAAGATAACGGCGGTCATTGGCGTTGGCGTTGCGGAAATAGTCCGTGGAGCGACGTTGGTAGAGTTTCATTCCCACGATCCTAAGCCAGGCATCCATAAAATTTTTCTTCACATGCGGCATGTCCGTAACATGAACGCCGTAGAGTATACGATTTGCCGCATGGGTTATGGCTTCATAAAAACTATGTTCGGTCACGCCAATAGATGCCGGACCAATATTGAACTTACCGACGTTCACGGTGTTGAGCGAAGAATCCCAGGCATGCGATCCCCTCGAAAGAATGTCTTCCTCCGTGATGGGATAATCGTGAAGGGCAAAATTGGAGACATATTGCTGATGGGAAACAACGTTCTTTTTCAGTTCATAGGCTTTGTGATGAAAGTTGGTAACAAAGAAAGTGTAATCATCGGTGCCGTCCTTGATTTTACCCAGCGTAGAGACCATCTCCGCTTCGTTGCCGTTGCCGATATAGTATTTTTCTCCATTGGCTACCCAAGTGCCGTCGGCTTTGGGCGTCAGTGTCGTTTCGGTGGAATAGATGTCCGCGCCGTGCGTCCGTTCGGAAAGGCCGAAGGCGAAGATCGCGCCTTTTTTAAGCAATTCGGCGGCCTTCTTCTTAGCTTTTTCATTGGGACTCATCCAGATGGGACCAAGCCCCAGGATGCTGACCTGAAAACAATACCAGTAACCCAGACCGTAAAAGGACAGAAGCTCGCTGTATTCGCTGTTACGGGCCGTGTCCCAACGACAATCCGGATCTCCACCGCCATACTGGCTTGGCGTAAGCAATTTGGCAAAGATTTGCTCTTTGGCGATAAAATCGACAAACTCCCGGTACCAAATCTTTTTGTTGAAATCTTCGGTAATCCTAGTTTTGCCCATCTTCTCGAAGAAGGTGATCGTTTTGCTCATGATAACCTTTGAAGCTTCATCGGCCATGAGACTCTGATACTTTTTCGGCTGCAACAAGTAATTCATTTTGACACTCCTTTCAGGTAAATACAATTATTTTCATATTGTCGTCAGGACAATATCCTATAATTTCTAAGAAGCGCTGTACGACATTTTCAAAAAAAGAGCTACTGCGAAAATCGGACATAGTCGCTTATTGTGGATTCCCGACTCAACCGCCGTTCAGAATTATTCCTTTTACCGGAAACAGCTGAGTTCCTTAAGCAGCCAATCACGACTGTTGATGGCCGGCTGCCCAGGACAATGACGTGTATAGGGATTAAGATGGCCAAGACAACTTTTACAGCATTATTTCGATTCATGATTCCTCCTTCATCAGACTAAGCCACGTATGCCTCTCCAGGAAAGAGCCGGGGACATTTTGTTCCATCTCTTCGAAGAGCGCAAAAGGAGCGGCAAAGGTTATGAAATGGGAATCACCCAGTTGTTTGCGGACATAGACGCGGGCGGATAGATCGGTGAGACCTACAACGGCACGGGGCTTGACCGATTTGGCCTCCAGGTAAGGGTAAATACCGATGGTCTGGCAACCGGCGGCATAAGGGATAATCACGTTTTCATTGTTACCGCGTCCATAATTGGCTAGCACGACCAGTGCGGACAGCTGATCGGGATTAGCAAAGAAAATGACCGTCTGAGGTTTTTCTTTGAGAGGATCGATATCGGCCAACGGCTTGAACACAACAAACGCCTCCGGAATATCCGTCATGGGCAGCGCCTCAAGAAACTTGTGAACCAGATGAGGGCTCTTGATGTAGCGCTCGCCGTGCAGAAAATTCTCGTGGCTTTCCTTGGTCATAAAAGGTTTGATCTGTTCGGCCAGTTCTGGTCCGCCCGGACGCCCGGCATTTCCCGAGGAGAGAAAATGACAGAATCCTTCTTCGCCGCCGGGGAAATTTTCATACTGATTACCGAATCCCAATCCCACGCCGCCTCCGGTACAGCCGAATGTCTTGATATTAGCAACCGCGGCCTTTCCTTTGGCGGCATGAACAGCCAGCCACATCACGCAGCCCCACTTGCCTTCTAAAAACTGCATAGCGTCGGCCGGTTTTTCATTGGACCAGAGCAAGGCTACTGGCTGGTATTGAAGTTGAATGGCTTGGGCAATCGAACTTTTCATATTGGCCTTATACTTTTTGTATCGGGAAAAATAAAGATACTTTTGTGCCGCGTCCCAACTGGCTTTCGATTTCCATTTTGCCGCCATGCGCCAACATCAAGTGCTTGACAATCGAAAGGCCAAGGCCCGTGCCGCCCAGATCGCGTGAACGCGTTTTATCCACACGATAAAATCGTTCACCTAACCGCTGGATTTCTTCCCGGGGAATGCCCGCTCCGGTATCGGTAATCGCCACAACCACGTTCCCCGCTTTTTCTTCAGCGTCAATTATTACGCTGCCGCCCTCGGGAGTAAACTTCACGGCGTTATCCAGCACATTGACGAAGACCTGACTCAATCTATCGCGGTCTGCTCGCACTGGCAATATTTTCCCCGGCGCATGATTTTCAATGCGGATTTTCTTTGCCGCCGCTTTTGCTTCCAGAAGCGGCAGAACACTGCCGATAATATCCAACAGAAACACATTTTCAAAACGAAAATTTATCTCACCCAGTTCGATCTTCGATATGGTCATTAGATCTTCCACCAAGCGATTCAGCCTTTGCGCCTGCTTGAGTATGATATCAATAAATCGCTTGGCGTCTTCGGTATTGTCGATGGCGCCGGTCTGGAGCGTCTCCAAATACCCGATGATGGCCGTCAGCGGCGTGCGGATTTCATGTGTGACGTTGGCGACAAAGTCCGTACGAATCCTCTCCAGTTTTTTTAAGCGGGTAACATCATGAAAAACGACCATGTCTTTTTCTTCTCCGGGATGGTCGTGAACTTCCGAGATACTAACACTCATGATGACTGGATCAATGCTTCCCAATATGATTTCGCTGGATACGGTACCGTGTGATTGTTTAAACTGCTGGAACGCTTTTTGTAATTCCACATTGCGGAAGGCTTCCATCAATGTCTTGCCGCCGACATCACCATACCGCGAAACCAGGATGTTAGCCAGCGACGGACTGACAAATTCAATTTTCTCGGCGGTATTTAAAATTAAAACTCCTTCGTTGATACTGGTCAAAGCAGTCATCAGTTTGCTTTTTTCTTCAAAAGCCTGCCGAATCTTGTTTTGCAACTCTTCCACAAGATAGTTGATATTATCGGCCAGCTTCTTGGTTTCATCAGATGTTTTCAAAATTATGCTGCCCGAAGGCTCACCCTGACGAAGTCTTTCGGTAAATCTTTCCATCGCCCGAATCGGCTCGGCGATTTTATAAGAAATGAAGAGCGCAATAATCAGCGAGATAATGGACACGACAATAATCGTCAGGAAAATGGATTGGTAAACTTTCTCGATCAGGCTCTGAACATCATGAAGAGGACGGGCTAATCTTACATAACCGGTGATCTGCGCTTTTGTTTTAATGGGTACGGCAACATAGAGCATATCCACGCCCAGCGACTGACTGAACCGGATAGACTTCCCCTTGCCCCGCAGTCTCGATTCCTGTATTTCCGGACGGCTGAAGTGATTTTCCATCTGGGCGATCTCTTTTTCCGAATCGGCAAACACCTTGCCCTGTGCGTCCACCAGTGTCACCCGGGAGCCCGATATCTTGGCAATTTGACGCAATTGATCGGACATCTCTATTGCGGAACTCAAATCAATCAGTTCGGCAGAGGTTAATAGTTCTCCTTCAATCTTGCCGGTCATAACTTTTCGAATCTCGTCTTTGATAAAAACATTCAAAACGAGGAAGGAAAAAAAGATAATGACAAGATAGGAGATAAATATCTTTAAAAACAGATTGCGCTTCACGCCGGCTCCTTATTCTTTTAAGGGACATGTCTGATGACGGACGCATTCGCCGGTCACCATATACATGACCATATCCGCAATGCCTTTGGCATGATCGGCGATGCGCTCCTGGTTTTTGGAAACCTGCATGATCAACAGGGCGCGATGAATCGATTTGGAATCCTCCATCATAAATGTTAGCAACTCGCGAAAAATCTGCTCATTTAGGTCATCGACGACTTGCTCTGTTTGTCGAACCTTATCGGCCATCCCCAGATCGTTTCGAATAAAACTATCGAGGGAATCCTTGATCATCGAGCCGACCAGATCGGTCATCCGGGGCAAGTCAATATAGGGTTTGAGCTGCGGTTCTTCGTTTAATTGCAACGCCTTCTCGGCAATATTTACCGCCATGTCGCCGATTCTTTCCAAATGGCCTGTAATTTTGATCGCAGTGGTGATAAACCGCAAATCAATCGCCGTGGGCTGCCGCAGGGCTAATATCTTAATACACCGTTCTTCAAGGTTTGTGTCCAGTTTGTCAATTTCATTGTCATCCTTAATGACTTTTCGCGCGATGTCTGAATTTCTCTCAGACAGAGATTTCATCGCCTGCTGAATGGCCTTTTCCGTTAAAACGCCGAGATAGATCAGGCCGTTCTTAATCTCCTGCAGTTCCTTTTCGTAGTGTGAACTGGTGTGTCTTTTTTCTTCCATCTTTAGTCCTCCAAATAAATAACTAAGTACCTTTAAAAAGACGGCTTTGCAAAATACCCTAAAGGGCACGCGAGGTTTAGATGCAAGGCGCGCAAATTCCGAGGAATGAGGCGTATAGTATCATACGCCGCAATGACTAAGAATGCAGCGCAACGAAGCAGATAGGCCTTTTTCCAAAGTCGTCTCCTCATCCGAATCTTCCTGTAATATAATCTTCCGTCTGTTTGACATCGGGTTTGGTAAATATTTTCTCTGTCTTATTATACTCGACCAAATTTCCTATATAAAAGAAAGCTGTCTCATCGGAGATACGCGCCGCCTGCTGCATATTATGGGTAACAATGATGATTGTGTAGTGTTTTTTTAGCTCTTCAATTAACTCCTCGATTTTGGCGGTGGAAATGGGATCAAGCGCGGACGTCGGTTCATCCATCAACAAGATATCCGGCTTCATCGCCAGCGCGCGCGCAATGCAGAGCCGCTGCTGCTGACCACCGGAAAGATTCATAGCAGATTTATTTAAAATATCTTTCACCTCATCCCATAAAACAGACTGTTTCAGGCTTTGCTCCACAAGTGCGTCCAGGTCCCCGGCTTTCACTCCGGTCAGTTTCGGACCATAGGCAATATTGTTATAAATCGTTTTCGGAAACGGATTAGGCTTCTGAAACACCATACCGATCTTGCGGCGGATTTCCACCGGATCGATATCAGGCGCATAGATATTCTTATCTTCAAAAAGAATTTCTCCTTCAACTCTCGTCCCGTCAATCAAATCATTCATTCGGTTCAAAAGTCTCAGCAATGTTGATTTACCGCAACCGGACGGCCCGATGAGCGCCGTGACCTTGTTTTTTCCGAACGTCATCGATATATCCGTGAGCGCCCGGCTCTGACCATAATAAAAATTAACGTCTTTGAGCTTAATAATTGTGTTGGTTTCCATTCCTACCACCTTTTGTTTCTTCTCATATAACTCCGAACAACAATCGCCACAAGATCGATTCCCAAGACGACCGCCACTAAAACGAGCACCGTTCCGAACTGGATGGGGCGCGTGGCCTCAATATTGGTTCCCGCCGTTGCCAGAACGTAGATGTGGTAAGGCAGAGCCATTACTTCGTCAAAAACTGAACCGGGCAGTTTGGTTGTGAAATAAGCGGCGGCGGTGAACATGATCGGCGCCGTTTCACCGGCGGCGCGCCCAATACCCAGAATAGAACCTGTCAGAATGCCCGGCAATGCGTTGGGCAGAACAATCCGATAAGTCGTTTGCCATTTGGAGACACCCAAAGACAGAGAGGCTTCACGAAAAGTCTGCGGCACGGATTTGAGGGCTTCTTCCGACGCGCCGATGATCGTAGGTAAAATCAGAAATCCCAGCGTCAGCGATCCGGACAGGATGCTCGATCCAAACTTCAGGAAAATGACAAAGAAACCCAATCCAAATAAGCCGAAAACAACCGAAGGAACACCGGCCAGACAGTTGATGCCCACTTTCAGGAAACGAATAATCCTGCCTTGTTTAGCATATTCGGTCAGGTAAATCGCCGACGCGATACCCAACGGCAAGCCAATCGCGATAGCACCGACCGTCAGATAGATCGTTCCCAAAATGGCCGGCATAATGCCGCCCTTCGTCATGGAATCCGTAGGGGGTTTGGTGATGAAATCCCAGCTGATTGCGCCGATACCATTATATGCAATATAAAAAATGATCCCCCCCAGGGCCAACGTAACGATCAATGCCGATGCGCGCACCAGACCAAAAAAAATCTGCTGCTTGAGATAACGCCACTTCATTGAATTATTATTAAATGTATTCATGCATTTTCCGTCTAAAGCGTCCCGGACCCGATCTGCCGGAATTTGTGTGAAACATAATCGGCAAACAGATTAAAAAACAATGTCAGGAAAAATAAAACGATGCCGATGGCGAAAAGCGCCTGATAGTGACCACTACGGAAAGGCGCTTCGCCCATTTCCGCAGCGATGCTTGCCGGCATCGGTCGAACCGAGTCAAACAGACTCTCGGGAATGGCTGCTGCGCCCCCGGCTACCATCAAAACCACCATCGTCTCGCCAATGGCCCTGGCCATCCCCAGCATCACCGCTGTGGAAATGCCGGACATCGCCGCGGGCAAAATCACTTGGACAATGGTTTCAAATTTGGTTGCACCCAGGGCGTAAGACGCTTCCTTGTATTCCCGCGGCACGGCATACAGGGCGTCCTCGGAAATACTGGAAATCGTCGGGATCGCCATGAGGGCTAGAATAACCGAAGCATTGACAATATTCAGACCTGTGGGCAGATCAAACGTATCTTGCAACCACGGTGCCACGATGACCATCCCGAAAAAGCCCAGAACCACGGAAGGCAGACCAGCTAACAGTTCGATGACAGACTTGAGAATCTCCTTGATCGCCTGGGGAGCAATCTCCGCAATATAAATGGCGGCCATCACACCCAGCGGCACGGCAATGACAGTTGCCAGCAATGTGACAATCAAAGAGCCGACAATCAGAGGGAAAATACCGAAGGACGGCGGATCATAGGTGGGATACCACTCCATCCCAAAAATAAAATCTTTGACGGAAACTTTACCGAATATCGGCAGGCCTTCCCGAAAAAGGGAAAACACGATCAGCCCCAGAACAATGACCGAAACCAGGGCAAAAAGAAAAAATATATATTTGATGATAATTTCTTTAGTTTGACGATTCATTCTTACCCTATAAAACAACTGCTGGATTAGGCCTTTCGACCAACTTATGTCTTCTCTTTAAACAAAAATGGCTCGCTCCGATTTATATAATATTCACATCCGCAGCGAAGCCATTTTGTTACAATAAAAGTCTATTTTTTCTTACCCGCTTTCTTCACATCAACAAGGGGAACAAATCCTTCTTTAGCCACGATTTTCTGCCCTTCAGCCGATTTCACGAACTTAATATACTTTGCCGCCTCGCCGGTTGGCTCGCCGTTGGTATACATGTAAAGCTCACGGGAGAAGGGGTATTCTTTGGACATCGCCGTCTGAATGGATGCGGTTATACCGTTGACTTGCAGGGGTTTAACGCTTTTATTGACATAACCGATGCCCAGATAAGCAATGGCATAGCGATTTTTTGCCACTGCGGTTACGAGAGCCCCATTGGAGGCCAACATCTGTGCTTTAGGGGTCACTTTGGCTTTTTTCATCACAAAATGATCCCAGGATTCAAATGTGCCGGATGATGAGTCACGGGAGATGACCACGATCTTTAAATCTTCGCCACCCACTTCTTTCCAGTTGGTTATTTTCCCCTGATAAATCTGGCTTAACTGATCGGTGGACAGATTTGTAATTTTGTTTTTGGGATTTACGACAGGAATAATCGCATCGAAGGCCACAACATGAGCAACCGGCTTGACACCCTTCGTCTCAGCCAGTGCAATCTCTTCCTTTTTGATTTCGCGTGATGACGTAGCGATATCGGTTGTTTTATCAATTAACGCTTTGACGCCTTCTCCGGATCCGCCGCCGGATAAAGATATCTGCACACCGGGATTGGCTTTCATGTAGGCCTCCAATGTACCCTGCGCCACGGGCAGAACCGTGGTCGATCCCTTGATGACAATGGATTCAGCGGCGACGGCCGCCCCCGCCGTGAAACACAACATTAAAAGCCCTAAGGACGCTTTCTTAAAGATATTGAACATTTTATCCTCCTCAATTTTAATTTTGAGTAATATACAACTCAAATATTACAACATGATGACAAACCGATGAATCAACGGAGACAATATGGCGCGGGAACGTTCGCAATGACCACGATACAGCAGTCGTGTCCCGAAGAAGACCATTATCAGAAAACTGTGGTTCTTATACATTCAGAATAACTGCAAAAGCAAGAGTGAATTTACTTGAAAAGCCCCGGAAACTAAATATTTTTTTCTATGATTTGGATGTCTATGGAAGAGCAGGTAACACTGCTTTTGCCGGCATAAACGAAGGCAACGACCCACAAAGCCCCCAGAAACATTATTAATTCCGGATTCCACAGCGACAGGAGACCGGCCATCAGATTAGGTGCGGCGAGATAATGTTTCGTATCCAGTAGCGCAATCATGATGGCATATCCCATGGCCAGCAACGTCATGATCTGATACATGGAAATACGACCGTGGCCCCGATGATCAGCCCGCAAGAATTCGGAAACAAAACGCCAGTTTTGCGTTATCAGCAACGTCATGATTAACGCCACCGCGGCAAAGCCTTTAATGAAAAGGTAAAAACCCAGAACGCCGGTCCCCGCGCAAATGACAGCGGTCAGCGCCTGAATCGGAACGACCGCCTGGCCTTCGAGTTGCTGAGCATAAGCAATTTTTTTGGTCCTTCCCCAAAAAACAAAATTCCATCGACGGAAGATTTTTTGAATGAAAGGATCGCAATCAGCCAGCGGTTTCCCGTAACAACAACCAAAGCTGATGCAGGCCAGTCGCCCGATCCCTTCACCGAAAGCATAGGCAATCATAATGGCCGCCAGGGTCTCTGTCATCGGAATATGAAACATCCACCACTTACCCAGAGTCATATTAACCAGCAGGATGAGCCACGGTGCTACGACCATGCCGACGAAGGAAGCGGCCCCCACGGAAAATGTGTGATGTTTTTTTTCCACCCACCGGGCAATGAAACGCGCAGCCCACATGCAAATGAGCAAGACCGGAAGGACAACAGACAGAGCGCCCCATAGCGGAATACTCAGAGAACCGATCATGATCAGGAACATCACAACGGCAAACACATAAGCTAAAGCATTAAAAAAACCATAATAGGTTAAATTGACGCCACGCCAGATTCCATCGGTGCCTTTTCGCGAAGGCAGGCAGGCAAGAATCTGCCAGTCCTCTCCGGGGAGCGTTCTGAAAGCCCAGGAGAATAACAGAGCAATCACACCGGAAAGAATCAGGATAAAGATTTCAGCAAACATGATTATAGGAAATTCCTTTCATGGGCCATTGCCTGTTTCTTCGTTTATGATTGATTTCTTCCTCCTCCTTGCATTCCATACATAATCTGCTCATGGGTTCGATGCGAAGTCTTTCTTTGGGAATCACTCTGCCACAGTGATCGCATATACCGAATAACCCCTTGTCGATGCGCATGATAGTTTCCTTGATATCAAGTATCAATTCCCGTTCCCTGTCCCGGCAGGCTAACTCAACATACTTATTGGAATCGGTTGCCGCCTGGTCGAAAGGATCAGCATAGTTGCCGTCGGCATCTTTCATTTTAGATATTGTCTGGCCCGCATTGGACCAAAGTTTTTCCATTTTTTTAACCAAAGCATTCCTGATAGGCTGTGTCTGTTCTTTCCTCACCATGGCTACCTCCGTTTCATGCTTGCATAATTTTTATTTTATCCTGCTGGTTGCAGGAACTGGCAATATATGATCTAACTTTAACATCCGTTTCGACCAGGGATTTCCCAAAGCCGCTGCTGAAAATGCTTTCGGCGTCCGGATAGAACATATTCGCTGCAATATCATCCGCAAACCGCACTCTGTTTTTTTGAAATATCAACACGACCGTGCTGCTACCGGGGCGGAACAGGCTCTTAGGCATCCCTTTTTCGACAAACATGCCTGTGCCGACAGAAACAGGATTGTCGTACTTTTTTTCACTGTAACACTGAACGATATTGCCAATCATCAGAGCTACAACTTCAATCATGGCCACAAGGCCTGCCTTTGTTCCGCCCTCCACGTCCGTATCAATTATCGTCACCACGCGCTTATTTTTGGAATAAGGCGTCACAACGGAAACAATGGCATTGGGGTTACAGGCGTGATAAGTTCCGTGGATTTGATAAAAGTCGATTATTTTTCCGGCAACAGGCGTGTGATTGTAGTGATATTTCTCGGGTGTCAGCCTGAAAACCGCAAAGTCGCCCTTCCGAAAGGCCGCAAGCCAGGTGCCCTTGTCAGCGCCGAACATCTCCTCGTAGTCAAAAAACTTATCCTTGATAAACAACCCCGATTCTTCCTGAAACGATCCCAAAAGCATTCTGGAATCAGCAGGAGATACAACGGCGCGCGGATCATTGGGCATCGGGCGACATTCCCCATAACGAATTTTTCTTTCAAATATTTTTCTCAAGGAGTTTAGATTTTCCGGTACATCCAGGCATTCTCCCGGATCGATATTCAATTGTTGATGGATATCCAAATAATTATTCATGCGCCTGGATAGAATTCCGTCATAGTTCATATGACCCAGCACACTGGAAATCCTGGCACTGGTCAGCCTGCGAAAAAGCCAGGATGACTGTTCACGGATACGGGAATAGAGAAATTGAACGGCCTGGTCGCCGTAAAACTGTTCCGTTTTGATCCTGCGCGTGTCGCGCTCTATGTAATGATGCTGCATATTTTGATATTTACCTGTCTGTTTTATTCTGAAATTTTCGATTGAGTTCCTTCTTGTAATGGATGTGCACTAAAATAATATGGACTAATTTCTCGAGCGTTTCTTCCAAAGCGGTTTCCCCGATTATTTCTCGTTCGGCTCGATCCAGAAATTCGCCAATGTTTTTTTCTTTCAAAATGCCGTGAAGCAGACATCTGATGTCCTGCCTTAAACCCGCAGAGACATTTTCCAGTTTGATCATGTCTTCTCTAAGCAATCCAAAAGCCTCCCGAATCTGCCGGTTGCGCAAATCCGTACGATAGTATCTTTCTGCGGTCCGATTAAATTTATCGGCGCTAAGCTCCAGGGCGGAACCGGCGCCGGCCACGCTCAGAATACCGGACTTCAGCCTACCACAGGCGGAAAAACGGTCTGGTTCGCTGAGTCGGGCATCAAGCTCGTCGATACTTTCCCGCATACCGAGCATTTCGATGAGGTCCGCCGCATCTTCGCGCAGGATGTTCAAAAGCGCCCTTCTGTATTCAAGATTATGAACCCGCGCGTATCCCGGATATCGATGACTCATACGCCCCCGTTTTGTTCTGGCAATAATTTTTTTCAGCAGGGCATTGCCGGTATTGTTTCGCACAAAGAAAGTCGGTATCCCGATGGCCGTACCGAAAATGACTTGCCGTCGTTCACTTTCAACGGAAGGATCATCCGGAATATGCTCATGACCGATCTGTCCGGTGACAATATATTTGAAGGCTAAAAGATAGAGAAGATTTTGCAGCGTTACGGCCGGTCCCATATCCTGCGTAAAGCTTTCAAAAAGGCTGTAGTGGCGTCCTTCAAAACCGGAAAAGCCCATAACACTGTATTCGCGAAGCTTCTCCAGAAGATAAAGAGACATTTTGGAGTCAAACACACCAAGATCGGCAAGATCTTCTTTCAGCCGCTGCGTGTTATGGAGTTCGCCGTTTAAGGCCGGGCTCTTATCCGTGCTCATTAAAACGACCAGATAATCAATAAGGCGAAAGTCGGGGATAAAATCCCCCTTTAAGCGAAACGTCTTGCTGATCAGATTATCAATCCATCGTGGGCCAAAAGGCGTAATGGACCGGCCGAAGATGTTCAGGTCGGCTTTCTTCCGCCAGCGCCGCCAGAGCATTCGTAAATGCGTATAATCCAATTCATGCGGAAGAAACCCCAGGGCTTTCTCCGGATGGAAATCGACAAAATCGAGGCGATAGGGTGCGGCGCTGTATGTGCCGACAAACAGCGGCAGGAAATGCTCGACGATCTTCACAACCAGATCACCGATATACTTTTCGTCTCTCGCGGAAAATCCCGATGAAGGATCGTGAAGCAGACGGCTGATTTTGGTGCTTCCCAAACTCACATGGGTTCCATTGTTGGCCAGGCTGATATTTGATAAATTAGGCAGCGACACCAGATTGCTGGTAATGATTCCGGCTTCGCGGAGTTTCAGAACAGCGTTGAATTGGCTGCGGCTCAAAACACGGTGACACAAATGCATGTATTGATGCTTTTCTTCGCCTTTATCCCATCCGGACAGGCAGGGATTCATGAAGAGTTCCCGGTAAAACGCATCAGAAATGCAATGGCTTAAAACTTTCTGACGGGTTGGCGGATGTGGTGATGAAAAAATCATCCCTTTTTGTCCGCTCTCCTGGAGCGCGAATTTTTTGTTGGCGTACATGACCAGCAACTGGCTCAATAAAAAGCGGATGGCCGCCTCCTTGGCTACAGTCCGACCCATGCCCACTTCCGATTGCATGGCGACAACATAGAAAGATGACGTCTCCGGCGACGTATTATCATTGAGATAAGATTGCATAATATTCAGGCCGGTTTTGTGGATAAGCGGATGAACCTTGCGTTGCGGATCAATAATTTCCGCCAGAGATAGTTTTAAAAGATAACTGATTGGAATCCGAATATATCCGAGTCCATCTTTTTGAAAAATAAATCTGTTTAAATCTGATCGCTGCCCGGCAAACATATTCTCCTTGTCGGCCAGGATATCGTACTGAACAATCGTCTTGGCAAGATCTCCCATTTTATCCTGGGGAAAACGGACCCAGCTGTTTTCCCAGACGCCTTCCTTATTTATATTTAAGTATTCTTCCAGGTCGGTCATGACCTTGCGGGAAGTATCTCCAGCCTTTGCCCGTCGTTTCGTATTGATAAAATAGTTGGATTGTTCGATGAAAAGGGGCAGATCAACGTCATGCTTATTCCCAACAACAACCGTCTGCATTTCCGATTCACTACCGGCGGTCGTATCTGCAGGTGCAAAGGGCAGTGATCCGACATTCAAACCTAATCGATCATACTTCACACCGAATATTTCCGATATTTCTCTAATTGATTTAGGGGCAACATTGTCTGGCCTTGCCTGATAATTCACTATGTCGGTGTTTGCTCTACTCAAATTCTATCTCCTTCATATATATTTTTCTAGTTTTACGAGGAGATAATAACTCTTCAATGTTTCAAAATGATGAAGGAATGGAGATGATTTGATTAAATATTAAAAGGCAGAAGACTCTGAAAAAATATTTCCCGGGGTGTTTGTTTTCTGTTTTTACATTTTAATCAATCCTTCATCATTCCGTAACAATATACTGGTACATTCCCGTTCGATCATAAAGGGTTTACGCGGAAGCAGCCTTAAAATGCCTGTTTTAAGGGTTTAATTACTTTTTACTGGGAGGAAACAATGAAGAGATTTTGGGTTATTGTGTTAGCGCTGGGGCTGATCGCGGCCTTCAGCACATCGGTTTTTGCGCTGAACGTCAAGTTCAGCGGCGAGTACTACGCGGCGGGTATGTATCTGGATAAGACAACTCTGCAGAAGGATGTGGGCCCCTCCACTGCGTTTTATTACCAGAGATTAAGGGTTAGGACGGACTTCATAGTATCACCGGGCTTGACTCTGATCACGCGTTTTGACGCGATGGAGCGCGCTTGGGGCGCAACCAGAAGTACGGCCGGCACGACACTGGCGGCTGACTCTGCCGGAACGGTTGCGGAAAATGAAAACATCGCTTTTGACTGGGTTTACATCAATTATAAGTCACCCATCGGTGTTTTTGATGTCGGTATCATGAATGACGGCGCTACGGGAACTATCTTTGGTGATAGCTATTCCCCTTTGGGACGAATCAAATATGCTTATACAATCGGTCCTGCTGAGATCAAATTAGCTTATACCAAAGCCAGAGAGGCCGGCAATACCGCTATATATGCCGGCAATACCGCTGCTGCTGACAACGATAAATACGGCATTGAGGGTGTCTTCAATTGGAAGGGCGGCAAGGCCGGCATGCAGGTCAATTACTACAACTATGCCAATACGCGTCCTCCGACCAACAACTATAAAAGAACCTATTTTCTGTTTACACCTTATGTGATTGCCAAAATTGGCCCGGTGGCTCTGCAGGCGGAATTCAATTACCTGACCGGTGATCAAAAGTATGAAGGGCCCTCAATAACTCCCGATAAAAAACTCCAGAACATGTCCGGCTGGGTTGACGCTACTGCCGATTTCGGCATGTTTTACGCCGGGGGCAGCATCGCGTATGTGTCGGGCGATGATCCCGGAACCACTGATAAAATCGAAGGTGGAATCATCAGTGGCGGTCGTGACTGGAGCCCCTGCCTGATTATGTGGAACTACGAACGGACTCAATGGGCAGGTGGCTTGGCCGGTTATAATGCGGCTGCTCAGGATA
>CAIVDK010000307.1 GCA_903904655.1 uncultured delta proteobacterium
AAATCTTATCTGGATTTCAACACAGGGCGCACTCACCAAGACCACCAATTTCCTTACGCTTTTCTATTAGATTCTCTATTGCTGCGCAATAGAATTCTTTAACCTATTGCGGAATCTGGGTTTAATTAACCAGACACTACTGATAAGGGACATCAAGACGTGGAATTATCCTGCTGATAGTTTCCCGTAACGTTTGATTGATGGATAATTCCCGACGATTCCCGTTTTTTGTCCGGTCAAACAAAATGAAACCGTGATTCAGGTCAACATTTTCCCATTTCAATGATAAAATTTCATTTCTCCTCATATCGGTGTCACTATGTCTGAAGCGCTGCGACTCCTGTTTCAGAAACAGTGGCCTGAGTTTATAAATGTCAAGGAATAGGGTTCTGAATAGTTACAAATTTTATTGACAGGAAGCACCACTATTTCTTATAGTTCCTTCCGGAAAATCAATAAATCATCAACGGAGCCTTAGTTGGAGACAAACAAGCAAAATGATCTGGCTGCGGCCGTAGCCGTACTTACCGAACATGCCAAGGAGATTATTGCCGGTTCTTTTAAAAATGTGGATATGGTTTTCAGCCTCACGGATAAAAAGAAGCACTCACAGGAAATTGCGGAATTGGCTGAGACATTCGGGATGATGTCGGTCAAAGTAGAGGCGAGGGAATATGCGCTGGAGCAAACGATCAATGAGCTTCACGAAAAAAAGGCCGACCTCGAAAATCTGAACCGGATTCGAGCACAGTTAGCGTCTATTTTTATCACTGTCATATTACTCATAACTTTTTATACGTTTGTGCTGGGATTTCTGAATTCTGGCTTCATCACGCGCTATGATTTTTTAAACCTCTACAAGGTCTATGTTTCCAGAGGACTGGAAGTTGTTACGCTACTGATTGTCATTTGGATGATCATATCGAGCGGCCTGCCGCTTCGGAGCTTCGGGGTGACGTTTGCGGGATGGAAACGGTCAGTGTTCGAATCCGTGATGGAAACGGTCAGTGTTCGAATCCGTGGCTGTTTCGGCGGTGGTGATCGGTGTCCTTTTTGGGTTCAAAATTGCAGCCAATGCTTACTATCCAGGCCTTTTCAAGGAAACCCAACTGGTTCGCCTTGAATATTTCGACTATACTTATATTGTTTATCTTGTTGTTACTCCGCTGCAGGAATTTATTACGCGGGGGACCGTGCAGAGCACGCTTACGCGTTTGTTTACGGGGCGTTATAGCGGCTTTCTGGCGATTCTTGTGACATCATTTCTTTTCGGCTCTCTGCATGTGTACTCTTCGATCACCCTGGCCGTTGTTGCCTTGTTGACAAGCTGGCTTTGGGGTTGGATGTACAACAGGCAAAAAAATCTGGTCGGGGTGAGCCTTTCTCACTTTCTGATTGGAGATATGGCTGGACTGATGGGATACTGGAATTTTTTCTGACGAAAGGATGAAACTGGTTTATGCAAAAATTGAAATGGGCAACCGCCAGAACGATTTTCATTATAGCGGCGCTGGCAGCCATGTCCACGGGAAATATTATTGGTTTCCTTCTTGGCCCCCTTCATTCTTGGTATTTTTTCAACGACTTGAATTGTTTTAAACACTATCGGCACTTTTACGCTATTACCGCTTGCGGCTGGAAAATGGTTTTAGCCTGGCTCAGGGAACCGGCTTACCGTGAAATGTTCGCCATCCCGCTTACCGCGCCGCCCATGATGGTCCCGGATCGATCTCTCGCGCGGATTCGCTCCGACTGGCCGAAAGATACAGGCGCTTGCAACGGCTGCGCACAATGCTGCGCACGGAGGTCCTGTCCGCTTCTGGACCCCGAAACAAACCGGTGCCGGAGCTATGGTTCATTTTACTGGCGATACTTCAATTGCGGACGCTATCCAGAAAGAACCGACCAAATCGAGTATTACAAGTGCGAAAAATGGGAAATCCTGGATTCGCCGCAGCCGTAACCCCTTGTATTGAGCTGGGCCGGTTCTATTCTGTGGCTGATACGGGACTGATTACTTTACCCAATTGATTTTATCCAGAACGGCCATCTGGCCGGGGAGCGTCAGAATAAATTCGACATAGCCCATGAATTTTCAATCTTCATACCAGGACGATTGACATAGCATTGTTTTGACGCCGTTCTTCTCAACAGTGTAGGCATGAAGCTGCTGCGCTTCCAGGAGTTCCATCATTTTCTTTTGCGCGGCTTCGGGGTGACAGTCCAGCATATTTTTGCATGAACTACCCCGCTGCTTGCGGCGGGGAATTTACCCAAAGAGGTTAATTTAAGCCTGCTCAATAATTCAATTTCAGGACCAGGCTTTTCTTCCCGGTCAATCAGCGTGTAACCGACCTCATCCACAATCACCAACGCCGACTTATTGTAACCTCTGCCTCTTCCTTTCCGCTCAGCTCCATAATCTTTTTTCAACTTTCCGATCAGGTCTTCCATCGTGGTAAAATAGATGCTCATTCCGGCCTGACAAGCCTTGAGAGCCAAAGGAACGGCCAGATGGGTCTTGCCAACGCCGGGAGTCCCCAGAAAAATCACATTGCCTTTCTGGCGGATAAACGTCAGATCAAACAGAGACATCACTCTTTGACGATCCAGTTTGGGCTGAAAAGTAAAATCGAACTCCTCAATGCTTTTGATAAAAGGAAGTCCAGATA
>CAIVDK010000308.1 GCA_903904655.1 uncultured delta proteobacterium
CACCCTGATTGTCATGCCCTTTTACGGTAAAGCCCAGCAAATTGACATATCATTACGTGCATTTCCATCCTCATGGTTCAACTCCTATTATGAGCGCGGGTTCGATGGTGCTGGTATTGGTGTTGCCTACCATCCGATCCTCAGTAAAACCTTGCGGCTGAATATATCGGGCGAGTTCACTGTTCTTAGGTCAAGAAATGAGGTATTGTTTGGCTTCGGCATCAGCAACACTTTCTGGCAGGCTAAACATTTCAGGATCAGCCTTGAAGCAAATCTTTTAAACGGCATTGACCTTTTCAGACCGCTTCCGTTGTATGTTGGAGGGATAGAAGCGGGTGTTCGCTTTGACTATTACATCAGGAAAAAGCTGACACTGTTCACGGGAATCGGGGCCCGGGCAACGATTTGTCCGGGTTATCAAAGCGTTGGCGTGTGGAAACACAGTTCATGGCCGGTGGTTTTGGGGATACGGTTTTAGTGGACAATCCGGTTACAGAAAATTAGAGATAATTCTTTGCAGACTTATTCCTGAATTATTCTTTATTTAGGCTCATAGACCCCAAACAGAGTTGAGAATCCAAAAGTCTGATTTAAAAACGGTTAAGAAGACGGAAAAATCATACAACTACCTGACGTTATTGTTATTAGCATCACAGATTGGATTTTGAATAGTTTGGTTGAACTAAATACGATAACCATTGTTATGCCTATTAAACTCATGACTGTCCACTTAAAATAGATTGAGTGACAGTTGATTAGGAAACTGTTCTTTGACATCTTTGTAATCAATAACTTTAAGTAGTTCAACTACAGGGGTTTTGTCGAGTAAGGAAATCCCCAAAACCTGTAGGATTTCGTAGGTTGAACGATTTATTTTTAATTCTGTACCTACAATTGCGACCAGACAATAGGCAATCAAGGCGGAGTAAACCTGAATGCGTACCGCATTCTCGGTTGTACCCCAAAATGATTTTATCTTGAGATGCTGCTTTATCCATTTGAAAAAAAGTTCCACCATCCAGCGGTTTTTATACAGGAGTGCGACCTGCTCAGCCGTCAGGTCGAAGTTGTTGGTGAGGAAAATAAAAGTTCTCTCGGTTTCTTCATCAAAATACTTAACCCTTCGCAATTTCCCCGGATAATGCTGGGATACATAGAAACCAGTCAGTTTGCCTACTTGGTCATATTTAACACCTCCGGGTTTATTGACTTTTCGAGAGTACATCCTTTTGAACTTCAGGTTGATCTTACCTCGTATCACGAAGAAGGCAGAATGCAAAGTTATCCGATGAAGCCTCTTAAAGTCGACATATCCTCTATCAAAAATGTAGTACGCGTCTGGCTCATATACCAGATAATCCATTGCATTCACATCATTGACGGTTGCCGGGGTTATATGAACAAAAGCAGGAATCTGAGTGGTTATGTCGTAAAGTGTATGGAGTTTAATCCCGCCTTTGGCTTTACGGAACTTTGCCCACCAGAAGACACTTAAGCAGAGATCAATGGTTGTAGAGTCAAAAGCATACACCTTCCCTTTTATCTCAAAGTCATCATTTCCCCTTGCTTTTCGTGCGACCGCAATCATGTGATAGGCAAACTCTTCAAAAATCTTGCTGCTCCGAACTTCGTTGGCCTTTGCCAGATTGCTTCGGGTAACGCTTTTGCCAAAGCCAAGATGATAAGATTTATTGCTATGGGCATCCAGAGCAACCATCAGATCCCGAAGGCTATCCCGATTGGTCAATTGCCCGAAAACCATGCACAGCAACTGATTCCAACAAGTAAAATGCTTAACGTATTTATTACCATCGTACTCGTCAACCATCCGATCAAAAATTCGTTGGGGCAGAAACTCCACGATTTGTGCGAAAACATATTTCCCTTGGTTCATAGTCAGCTAATTTGACAGCCAACTTAACCAATTCAAATCGTCACGCTATAAAAATGCTTGTAAGTTATAGATATACAATGATTTCAAAGAACTTTTTAATATTTTTAATGGACACTAGTGATATAATATAGGAACTAAAGGAAGAGGCAGCGGATTCAGTTGCAGACCACATAATAAAGGAATCCTTTAAATTCTTCCAACTCCCAGCACTCACGTAACCAGATCCAAGCGCTGTAAAACCACTGTTATTTGTACCAATGTTAGAAGTCCAATGTGTGGTCCCCTCTTCAAATAGTGCCTTAAAGGTTTCGGCGGAGTAAAGGGTGGAGATATTTGTGCTTAGCGTGTTCAATTCAGTTTCTGTGGGCAAATGCCATCCCGTTGGGCATAACCCTTGCACATTACCGGAAGGAACCGGATTCCAGGAGATACCATTGGTAGCCCCGTTCAGGTACTTAACCGCTTCGGCCCACTGGTAGAGTCCTCCGTAGGTGGTGCAGTTTGCTGCCTCGTTATTGTAACACCATTTCTCCACCGTAGCGTTGTTGCTCTGATTTGTAGCCATGAGAATTTGTGTCCCGACATTGAGGTTTTCTTTCAGCCAGCACTGCG
>CAIVDK010000309.1 GCA_903904655.1 uncultured delta proteobacterium
ACGTCGTCAATTCCGGAAGAGTCGGGAAACACTGCAAGCGGATTCCCTTCAAGTTGCTGATCCGTAAAAACATCTACGACTCGATAACGGTATGTATGGGCACTGCTCATAGTTTATTTATTCCCGTTCTGACATCCAACGAAAAGCTAAGCCGGAGCAGCCCATCGGGCTGCGATCGGCTTAAGCGCCTTGTTAGACCCTTTTTTTCAGGTAAGCGGGCGCCATAGGACTTTCATGTAAAGTGCCATACCGCTTTTCTGACGGGTAGTATTCAGATCCGAATTGCACCTTTGCAGCAGTTTTTTCACCAGCAATTTCTGCAATAAAGGCAAGTGCGAGGTCAATGCCTGCCGACACGCCCGACGATGACCAGATGTTGCCGTCACGAACGACACGTTCTTCAACAACGGTAACGTCCCCAAGTTCCTTCAAGCGGGCAAGTGAGTTCCAATGGGTTGTTGCCTTCTTTCCTGACAGAAGACCTGCTTTATGCAAGAGAAAGGTTCCGGTGCAGACAGAAAGGACAGCGCTACAATGTTTTGCCTGTTCAGAAACAAAGCGAACTAAGAGCGGATTATCCACTTCTTTACGGGTGCCCTCACCGCCAGGCACAAGGAGAAAATCGAGTTGAGGACACTGCTCAAAGGATGTATGTGGGTTAAGCGAGAGACCTCTAGCGCACAGTATGGGATCATGTGATTGCGCTACAATGAGCCGACTCTCTGGGCCACCGAAGAGTTTGCCCCACATACCAACCATTTCCCATGGACCTATAAGGTCCAACTCTTCGAGATCCGGGAAGACAAGAAAACCGAATTTCATTTTACACCTCCTGAAGGTCTAACGAAAAGCTCAGCCGGAGCGTAGCGATCGGGTGGATTGCCCTTGTTCGCCTTTTCAGTGTGTATCAAAGTCATTGTGTTTTGCCCCGGAGACAACTGCAACGTAGATTTCAAGAAGTGCCTGTTTAACCGGATCTGACTCGCCGACAAATCGAACATCCATCTTCTTGATCCTAATTTTTGCTTCTTCATATGCCTTTTTAAATTGGGGTTGAGCGAGCAAGCTGTTGCGGGACCCTTCCTTCTTGTAAGGTGTCCTCATAATCCCTGGGCATTCTAGTGCCAGATGCCATGCAAAAGGACAATCCTTGGCTGTGTTGACATGTCCTTTGAGTCTGGTTTTGATATTCCTTTTCGTTCTCCCGGCATAAAGGGGTTTGCCATCCTCCGAAAACAAGTAAACACCACCTACAGGGCAATTGTTAGGCGTAGTATCGATAGTTACTGGCGTCATGGCGATTAGCTCTTGGTATTTGTCGTGTAGCCCATCAACTAGTGTTTTGAAAGTATCGTCCATGCTTCTCCTTCGGCGAACGAAAAGCTCAGCCGGAGCAGCCCAGCGGGCTGCGATCGGCTGTAGCGGCTGGTTGGGCAATGATTCGTCTTTATCTACGTCCAATGTCAGTGATTGGCGTTGCCCCATTTGACTTATGGACTAAGCGTGACTTCCGCTTTTGAGCCCCCCGACAGGGTGACGCTTTTCATTATTGATCCACCTTGAATTTCGTTTTGAACGGTCCAGTTGATTCTTGTGATAACATAAAATGTTCCATCAGCAACATCTGTAAAATTGAAAAAGCCAGCCGCATCGCAGTTTGTTAATCGAACTGTATTCAGAAAGAGATCAGCACCGGAGAATGTAATAGACCGATACATACCTGTTGAATAATAGCCCTGAATATCCGATCCAAAAACGTGTTTCGCCCATTCGCGGGCACAATTGGTTACAGGCATTAAAATTACGTTGTTACCTGCACAAGTTACAACTCCACCTCCAGCTTGACGAATAAGGCCACTTCCCTTTATCTGATTTGTGCCCGGTAAAAGCATTATTTTTGCTTGGCTTTCATCAAACGGCGCCTTGATAGTTATGGTTTGGTTCATCCCACACGCACCAAATATAAAGCAACAAAAGATTGCTAGTGCAGTTTTAATACGCATATTTCCTCCTGTAATGGTTTTGCCCAACGACGAAATCACCCGGAGCGTAGCGATCGGGTGCATTGATTTTGTTACACTTGCGTGTTGAATTCGGGCAACAGCAATTTGTAGATCTGCGCTACATTGTCTGGCGAAGTGACAAACCATTCTATTCCGGGCGAATCCTCGCTCCACAGACCTCTCAAACTAAGCACATTTTTGAAAACGGTCTCGACCGCCCGTGAATCGTCAGTCTTGATCACCAAACCTATCACTGGTTGCTCGGGCATACCCGTTATTTGTTCAGAAATACGAATTCTTGGAAGGCGATCAGTGCTGCCGATCTTGCACAACCAGTTATCATTTCCGGCCGCTAAAGCCGACGTTTTGTACGCAGGGTAATAGTAAACGTATACTGCCTCATCACCATCACCCATGACGGACTCTATTGTATACTCCTGATTGTCTTCTCCCGGTTCTTCCTTACTTCCTAGATCAGATGAAACTTGCGAGCTTAAATCCTCAATGTCATCGTTTTGCTTAATTGCCCACCATCCAGAACTTGGATTTTCTGCAAGGCTCTTGTTCTTCAGGTTTTGTAATGCCTTCTTCACAGTCCTTGAAAAATCTGCTGCTTCGGCAGGAAGACCACCGTTGGCTATGTGGATTTTCTCCACAGAATCGATAATTTCTGACCGTCTAAGTTTCTTGCCTTGGAGGTAAGAGGTAATGAGATGTTCGGTAATTGCCGCCGTAATTGGGATGCCCTTAAATTGATAATCTTCATTCATGTTTAATCTCCAGTCCCGTGTAACGACGAAATCACCCGGAGCGCAGCGATCGGGTGTATTGACGGGTTATGAGCTTCTATTTCCCATGGCTTATTCTAATGATTCTGCCGTCATCTTTAGCAATCTCTGCTTCTGCAACACCACCAATCCAGTCTTTTGGTAGCGAACCATTAACATACCAAATTCCTTTTGTAAGTGTTGCCTTATATGGTTTTTCTTTTTCAATCTTTTCTTTGCCATAAATTGGCGACCATACAGCTACTGCAATTTTGATAGCTGTTTCTTGATCCGGTACATATCCTGCAAGCGGTTTGAAATTATGTTTTTGAGATTCAGCGGCACATAAGGCGGATGTAAGTATGAGTGAGATAAATAGTAGGCAAAGGAAATTGATTATTATTCGATTTTTTTTCATTTTACCCCCTTATAACGAAAAAATCAGCCGGAGCGTAGCGATCGGCTGTATTGATCTGGTTATGTGTTTCATCTGGATTCAAGCAATATGGCTACTCCATTTTTCCTTTTCCGATGATGTCATGCAAGGCCGCGTTAAGTTCATCTCTGGACCATTCCGCTGGCCTAATGTTGAAAGGCCCACCAGTACTTCTTCTAACACGCATATCCGTTAAAACATCACCAGTTTTTACGGAAAGCATCCTAATGCGAAAATCAGCCTCATTTGAACCACCCCATAGAATAGGTAACGAAAATGTGAAATATAGGTATGGTGTCAATTCTTCAATACGCAATATGATGATTGTATCAACGCCTTCATCAGAAAACTGCTTCAGTAGTTCAGATTCAGGTTTACTCGACCAACTGGAAAAATTTCTAATGCCGCCAGGTGCAGAAAGACTCCCGCAAGGTAAACCTTGAAAAGCATTTTTAATTTCTTCTAACGCCATTGATTCTCTTTCAGCTGGTTCTTTTTGGTCATTTCTCCATGCTGTTTCAGGCAAAACAACTATATGCCCAAGAGCATCATTATTCCCGTCACAAATTGTTGACTTTCCAGCTGCTCGGTAAGTCTTCATAGACGTACTTGCGCAGCCCGCAATCGATAACGATAGTATAAGTATAAAAAATAGATGAATGATTCTCATATTCAATATCCGTTTCACATTTTAGCGCATAACGA